>QNAG01000123.1 GCA_003641415.1 Candidatus Zixiibacteriota bacterium
GTCTAACCGCAAAGATTATCTACCGGGATATCGGAACTGAATCCGGCAAAGGGCTCACTATGGATGCCGGGCTGTTATTTCAACTCAGTGAACTTGTAAACTTGGGATTAATGGTAACTGATATTACGACTGGTTTTATCCGCTACTCGGGAGATACTTTTGGTGATGGTTCACATTCCGAGTCGATTTATCCCACAGTCAAACCCGGGATAGCCATAGAGTACAGGTACTCAGATTTTACAGGCCGTTGCCTTTTCAGTGGAGATATAAAATTCGAAGGGCTCAAAAAAAGCGCCCAGTACTGGTCGGGTCCGATTTCACTTGATACCCATTACGGTTGGGAGATAAGCTATAAGGAGATGGTTTTTGGCCGTGCGGGATTTGATATCGGGCGCTTCACGACTGGAGCAGGAGTTGAGGTTAATAGAATTTCAGTCGATCTGGCTTATCTCCACCACAGCAATTTAGATGCTACCTGGCGCGTCAGCGCAGCTTACCGTTTTTAGTACTTCCTCAACACTCCCAATCTTTAGGGGTGCCATTGTTTAGAATTCAAACCCTACTCTAACATATACCCTGTCTATATCATTATCTGCTATGCCATATCCAATTTCGAAAGGTCCAAGCGGAGAATCAAGTGAAATCATCACCCCAAACGCATGTCTTAGATTAGATAGTTTGATTTCATCGGTGCTGCCGTAAACATCTCCCAGATCAAAGTACGCGCTTAAATAAATCCAGAGCGGGAGTTTTATGCGGAGTTCCTGACTCAGAAGAAACATTTTGTCACCATTGAGTTGATCAGTACGATAGCCGTGAAATGATCGAAGCCCACCTATATAGAACTGCTCAGATTGGGGTAGCCCTGATCTGGATATTCCGACACCAAGTCTGGGATGGTAATTCAGGTACTTTCCCAGTGGGAAATAAGCCTCTATTGATGTAAAGAAACGAGTGTAATCAATATCGCCTCCGAGAAATCTTCCAGCTAGTTTCAGCTCGAAATAATGTTTCTTGCCGGTTTGTGGAAAGGGAATGCGATCGAAGTTTTCCACCAGCGATTCGAGTTTGAGAATACGCAGGCCGAATTCTTCATCGATATTCTTATCCTCCTGATTGTAGTCATTTTCTTCAATAATCAGAGCGGCAGTCACTGTGCCGAGACGCGATATCTGCCGCCCTATACAAAACTCAACACCCAGTTTGAGTTCCTGGTGTTTGCCTGTAAGTGAATCGCTGTCGTTGTACAGGTGACGATTAAAACGTGTGTGGTAAAAACGCATTGTACTAGTCATGTAGGTAGAAAAAATGCGATCGGCCTTGAAACTGATAAAGTAATTCTGTCTGTCTGGAGAGTACCTGGCGTGACCAAGCAGTTCCAGTCCTGCTCCGCCAATGTTATCATCAAGCAGCTCAATAAATTCCTCGGATTCGTATTCGTCATCCCAGTGCCAACCCAGTCTCATCTGTGAAGGCTTCTTCTCCTGAACCCTGATCTTGACCACGGCTTGACCGTTTTTGGGAATGAGATCAACAGATACGCGGTGGAACAAATCGGTTCCATAAATATTCGTGATTCCTTGAGCAGCCCTTCTGGTAGAGTACGGCTCACCAATTTTAACAGGAAACAACGACTTGATAAACCTACTTTGTGTACGTTCGTTACCCTCGATTTCAATTCCCCTGACTACAGCTTCATCGATAGTCACGGTAATTAGTCCGGCATCCGGTTCTATTTTAACATCCCGGATGTTCATCAAGTCATATTCGTTTGCTCGATAAAGATCAAGGAAGGACTGAAGAATATGGTGGAGTTGCTGCGGTGAAATAATAGAATCAGCTGTATCCATACATTGAATAATCGTGGAGTCGCTGAATACTTGGTTACCAATAAATGAGAATGTCACTTTATTCGCATTAAGGAAACGAAAACCATTAAGATGCAGTACCGCCTCCGGTTCAGAAAAGTCGAGAGTCTTAATGGTAGCTTCAATTTGAAAAAAACCAAATCTATCTTTGATTGTCCGCAGTACAGAGACAAGCTCTAACCTACTAAGGAAACTATCTTTTACAAGCGATTCGATTTGTGTACGATAAGGCAGCAAGTCCGCGCTCAAAGTAACTTCAGTGAAATAGTAATAACCAGTATCACGGTGTTGGGTAAACTGAGTTTTGATACTGTCAACAGCGGCCAGCCCCGCTAAGTATCCAAGTTCGATAATACTATCTTTCAACTTGAAATCACTTGAGAGAACATCATCGCCGACTGGCGTGATTACATAGTCGGCAGTAGCCAAACTAAATTGAAGTTTGTCAGTGGTCATTATGGAAGTAGCTTGGTTGGCAATATCGACTGGAGTTATCAGTTTGTTGCGAGATACCAATGGACTGGTGGTGTTAACCGCAACCGTGAAAGTCACCGAATCACACAAAGTCCTTACCACGTCGACTGGAATCGGGTTAACCATACCGCCATCCATCAGCAAACGCCCATTCATCTCCATGCCGGTGAAAGCGAGAGGGAAAGCCATTGTAGCTCTCATGGCATCAGCCAGTGAACCGCTGTCAAGAACCACTTCCTCGCCACTTATCATGTCAGTACTTACAGCAGCAAAAGGGATATGCAATTGCGAGAAATCACCAGCAGATTGGTAAGTGGCGCGAGTTGTGAGATTAGTAAGAATCTCTGTTAGTCTCTGTCCGGTTGTCAGAGCCTTGGGGATAATGGGAACAATACCGTCAAAACGAATCGTGAGAATATCCCGTCCTCGCCCCCGACGTTTGGTCTGGAACATAGTGGTACGTGCAGGAGTATTGTTGAAAATATTGGTGAAGTCGAGATTAGAAGCTATCGTTGCCAGTTGCTTGGGGCTTTTACCGGCAGCATATAGCCCACCGATAATTCCCCCCATAGATGTCCCGGCAATAGCCACCACATTGATGCTGTTTTCTTCAAAAGCACGTAGGATACCTATGGTAGCCAGGCCGCGAGCACCTCCACCGGAAAGAGCCAGTAATACCGGATAGTTAGATTCTGCGTATGTGTGAGTGGTGTCATCGAGTCCACCAATTACAATACGTTCTTCAGCATCCAGTGATACAGTCACAAATATCAAGAAACTTAGAAGCAACAATACTACAGTTTTCACTTGCCAATCCAACCCGTCATACGATTCCTTGAATTGATAAGACATACTTTGTAAGGATAATAAACGTTGCCGCTTTCTATAACGGAATTAAAATCTCTTAGAACGTTGCTGACCAGAAAAGGTCGACGCAAGCATAGTGCTTTTCTTGCCGAGGGTGTGCGTTTGCTGGAGGAAGCTATTCGACATCGCTTTTATCCACGTGCTGTCTATTATGCCCCTTCATTGCTATCAACCCGTGGGGAAAAGCTTGTAGAGCGTTTTGGACAGAAGCACGCTGAGTTAGTGCAACTTCCGGTTCGCCAATTTGAAACATTGACTGATACCAAAACACCCCAGGGAATAGTCGCTCGGTTTGATATTATCCATCATGAACTTGATGAACTTTTAACTACAAAAACCCGTAACATACTGGTGTGTGAAAACATATCAGACCCGGGCAATATAGGAACTTTGTTGCGTTCGGCATTGGCGTTTGAATTTAAGCTTGTCCTGCTGTGTGGGAGTTGCGTGGAACCGTACTCCCCGAAAGTGGTTCGGTCATCGATGGGGGCTATCTTTGGGGTAAGGAGTGTGAAAATTGAGTATGATACACTCAATCAATTTGTTGAAAAGTATTCCGGTACTATTATAGCTTCTGGCTTGGAAGGTAAAAGTTGGAAGGCATGCTACAGTCAAATTCGCAGTGCCCGCCCTCGTCTTCTGGTTGTTGGTTCCGAAGCAGGTGGACTGTCGGAAGAAATGCGATCCCTGGCCTCAGTGATCCTTCGTATTGACCACTCACGCCAAGTAGAATCGCTCAATGTGGCAGTAGCCGGATCGATAATTATGAAACAGATATATGATAGCTTTGTTGACAGGTAAATAATGCGTAAGTTTTCATCCTTTTTATTTATCATTGGTAGTCTAATGCTAATGACTATTACGGGGTACTCTCAAAAAGTTTATAAAGATAAAGACGGACTGTTTTCAACTGATCTGCTTGCTGATTCTGTCCTTATTGGAAATAATAGCCAGGTTGTTATTCAATCAGCCTCGACATTGGCAGGTACTATTCAAATACTCACAACGACTGAAAACATGGTTACAGTAGAGTATTACAAGAAATCCAAATCTGTTAACAAATCGCGGGCAATTGATCACATCGACCTTGTGGCTGTTGATCTGAGTTGTTCTCCAAGTGGAATCCGTCTCCAACTTCGGGCTCCTAATCCACCCCCATGGAATACTTCTGAAGCAACCACACTTGATATCAGCCTCTATGTTCCGGCAGGTTCGTTTCTTGAGATTGATGCCTCTTACTTTAACCTTGATATTACTGGACCTCTTACCGGCGTTGTAGTACCATCATCCCTTGGCCGGCTGAAAGTAACTGATGTGATCGGCATTCTTGATCTTACAACAGCTAACCGACACCTGACTATCTCAAATATATCTGGTAAGATTTCTGTCGAAACATCCAACTCTACTCTGGAGGCACACAATATCTACAGTCCGGAAAATCAGGCTGTATTTCGCAACCAGGGAGGGGATCTAAACATTGACGGTTTCGAGGGACAGATAAGTATCAAGAATAGTTTTGGTCGTATTGAACTAATCGATTTCCGACCCCGTGGTGACCGCAACATCATCCGAGGTAAGTCTGCTCCAATTGTAATTGACATCATTGATATGAACGACGAACAAATAATCGTTAGTAACAAGTTTGAGGATATCGATATCACTGTTCCCTCCGATTTGTCGGCAGCCCTGTCATTGTCCGTCGATGATGAAGGAAAGATTGAAGTGAGCGATTTGGAGTTTATTGCCGATTTCGTCCAGAAGAATCGTTTAAGCCTGATTGCAGGAGAAGGTAATAGCAACGTTAACTGCTCTGTTAATGGTACCGGTAATATCTACATTCGCGGGATTGATATGGAGGAAAAGTGATGCGTTTTAGTCGCCGCATAACGATTTTTGGACTTGCGCTGTTTGTTAACCTGTTCGCCATTTCTCTGTATGCTGCCAGAGTACCGATACCTGAAGGGATTTTTTACTATCAACCGGCAGCAAGTGTGTTTGGCTCTGAAGCAGTTTGGTGTAATCCCTCTGCGTTGGGGTGGTATAATTCCGCCGAATACCAGTTGATAGCCGGATACAACAACAGCTCCTTTGCTAAAAGTTGGGGCACAGTGGTCACCCATAAGAGGATTTCCATCGCATATCGGCATCTATATGACCCTGATGAAAAGGACTATAACGAATATGTTTTCTCTACCGGGTTTCCGCTGGGTCGTTCGCTGGCAATAGGAATTTCGTACCGGAATTTCAAAGATGGTCCAACCTCGTACAATAAACGTCACTATTGGAATATGTCAGTGTCGGGTCGGCCAGGAGGTTTACTGAGTTGGGCAGCGGTGTTCTCTAATCTTAACCGTGGAAGGCTTGACGGTGAACAAACCGAAACCGAACAGCAGTATTCGCTCGCTTATCGCCCGTTGCGTGAAAAACTTACAGTAGCTGTTGATGCTTTCCTGTCTACGGGACAAAGTCTCAAGAATGCTGAGTATCGATATCATGCCGAGATCATTCCGGTACCCGGGCTGTTTATAGAGGGCTACATCAATTCCAACTGTGATTTCCAAGTAGGTTTGCGAGTCAACCTGTTGAAGCATTTTACCGGTTGGCAGGGGAATTATAGCAAGGGGGCTAATCATGTCCGCTCAACAGTTTACCTGGGCGCTACTTCAAAACGCCAAGCTTCCGTGATTCCCGAAAGGAAACGACGTCTAAGCATGAACGTTTCCGGTCGACCGGAGGAAAACCCTTCCCGGCCATTGATAGGGCAGGAGAAGACGCCATTCTGGGAGATACTGCTGGGTATCTATCGCGCGGCAGATGATTGTTCAATTGGGGAGCTTGTCATAAGACTGAACGGTCTGTCACTTGGGTTTGGACAAGCCCAGGAATTACGAGACGCTCTGAGCTACTTTCGTAAGCAGGGGAAATATGTTATCTGCCATTTGAGCGCCCCGAACAATATAGGTTACTATGTAGCCAGTGTTGCTGATGCTATCTATATTCCCCCGGTCAGCCAACTCAATCTCGTGGGTCTGCGGGCAGAATTGACCTACTACACCGGAACAATGGAAAAAGTAGGGATAAGGGCTGACCTGGTACGTATTGGGAAATATAAACAGGCGCCCGAAGCTTACACCCGGAAGGCTGCCAGTAAGGAAGGCAGGGAAGACACCAACCAGTTGCTGGATGACCTGTACCGCCAGTTCGTAGGGAGCATTGCGGAAGGTCGTAATCTGTCGCCGGATTCGGTCATGGTTTTAATTGATCAGGGACCGTTTACTTCTCAAGAAGCTTTGTCCCTTAGCCTCGTAGACGGTCTAAGCTACCATGATAATTTGCACGATGGAATTCTTCGCTCCCTGCCGGAGATTAGTTTCCGACATTATCAAAGTGATACGCTCGCAAATGATGGCTGGCCCCGGGTTCCTGTGATAGCGGTGGTAGTCGCCGATGGAGATGTTATTGACAGCGAGCGTTCCGGCAATGTTTTGGGAGGTGGTCAAAAAGTTACGCCCGCAGGTATGGCTGCCGCGCTGGAAAAAGTGGGGCAAAAATCTGACGTGAAAGGCGTCATTTGGAGAGTCAATTCACCTGGAGGAGTGGCTCTTGCCGGAGAGCGTATTTATCACAGCGTTGATAAAATCTCTCAGCGCAAACCCTTCGTAGTTTCCATGTCCAACGTAGCTGCCTCAGCGGGATACTATGTGTCAATACCGGGTCAACGTTTGTTCGCTGACCCCGGCACTATCACGGGATCGATTGGTATCTACGGTGGGAAGGTCGATCTGAGTGGGCTTTATAAGAAGATTGATCTTGGTAAGGAGTTGTTTACAAGGGGTAAATCCGCTGGTATGCTCAGCACAATTAAACCGTTCACAGACGAAGAAAGAACCAGGTACTACAGCCAACTTCAAGCGTTCTATGACCACTTCGTGGGATTGGTGGCGGAGGACCGAGGATTGTCAATCGATTCTGTGGATGCCGTATCCCGGGGACGAGTTTGGACCGGACGAAAGGCGCTCGAAATAGGACTCATTGATGAACTTGGTGGATTGCGTCAGGCTCTCGAATACACTGCCGGTTCTTTAGGATTGAACGACTACAGAGTAGAAATCTACCCCCAGCGACGGCCATTGTTTTTACTCTCTGGCGGGTCTCTGATACGAACGATAGCACAACTCTTTGGTGGTAAAACTAATCCTTCCGAAGTTTTATCTGGTGTGCTCTATCCTCTGGGAGAGGGAACGATCTTTGCTCGAATGCCATACGACATCGAGATTGAATAGACAGTTTAATCCCTGAACTTCCTCAGTTTTTGAAATTGTTTATACCTACTATTGGGATCGGGTCACACTATCAATTTCGTCATCGCTAAGACATAATAAAATAATACCGGCTGACCTTTATCGTTTTGTCTTAGTTTACCGAAACTATAGTAGTTCTCAGAATAATTTTCCGATTGCAGCTGTTTTTTGGGTGTGTTGCGGGTTGTTAATGACATCGAGGATCGCTTGATCCAATCGGTCTATA
>QNAG01000124.1 GCA_003641415.1 Candidatus Zixiibacteriota bacterium
AACACAGTCATTTACAATCGATGAAGGAGAGTATGAGGAAATCGAGCTTTTTACGCTAAAATCTAATGGTGCGGGGTGGGGCTCCTACGATATTTATGCAAATCTTGCCTTTGATAACCAAAGTATTTCAACTGGGGTAGATGGTGAAGGTAGCTGGGGTGGGGTTAACTGGAATATCCCGTATTATTGGGACCCCTGGAATGGAACATCATATTTCTCAGGAGGTATAACTGGCGGAAAGCTTGATTGGGATAGCAACTCAATTGACTATTTTTTGCCGGAATGGATGGTTCTAGATTATTCAACAAATACATTTTTAGCGGATTTATTTAATCCATTTGACCTAAACGATAATTATCAGCTGATAGATAATAATATGATCGGTATCTTCTTTGAGGATGGCTTGGATATGGGACTATCCGACACTCTTACAGTTCATGCCTATATTGTTAATTTTGGTGAAATTGATGAAGAAGTGGCCCCCGTTCCAGAACCAGCAACCTTCATCCTCCTTGGCAGTGGCTTAGCGGGACTGGCTTTCTACAGAAGGAAGAGAAAGTAAGATTTTCCGCCTACTGTAAAGCACCTAATTAATTGCATATCAAAGGGTTAGCCATTCGTGGTTGACCTTTTCTTTGTGTCTCCGGTCAGGCTCTGGGCTGGGTTTCAAATTCACCTCGCCAAAAGTAGAGATCTACCAGAGATCCGCCTCCGACACTTCTATCATGCTTTTTTGATTCTTTCAGCGTCTGATTGGCAACTGACTAGTTCCGGTACAGGGGAATTGCTATGGAGCTTTTGGAACTGTAAAGAAGGTCGACAATAGTGGGTTTTAATGCTCATTTTGTGGTCAAAATGTGTCGGTTTTTTTTACATATTTTATAATATATATTGTTGTATATCAATAACTTATCGAATTTACTCACATAAATTACAGGGCATTATTCTTGCATACTTGTTGGTTATACAGTTCAATTTACTGACCTATCAAATTTCGACCTGCCACATTTTAAACCTGCTACCAGTTTTGTTTATTTTTTTATTATTTATGTCTGTGAGGGATCATCGAAAAGGCCATAAGGAGGTTTCCTTGGATTTCCTGCCTTTCTTCTTGGAGGCGAGCTGGCCTTTTACAGTAAAAAGGAGGTAGACCATGGACAGATCGACATCATTTCCTAATAAATGGCATATATTCCAGTACATCCTGGTAATTCTCGCCATCACCATCCTGACACCCTGTCTCGCTTTGGGGTATTCTGTGAGTTATGAGTACTATGTGTACAGCGACACTGAGGATTGGTCGAACCTCCCGATCCACACCGGAACTGGTGGAATGACATCTCCGGTCATACTGGACAGTACCGCATCAGTATCGGGTGAAGTAAGACAGGACGGCAGTACTGGAAACTATGCAACCGTTCAATACTCTGCGGATCTTGCTACGGGAGGGATCAAAGCATATGCATATGCTCAGAGCAGTAACCTTTACAAGAGTGCTGCCACGGCACGTATTAATCAAATTGGTTTTTCCGATACATTGATATTTACTCTGAACGCGGGGACATATGTCAATGATGTAGATATCTCCCTGTTAGGAGCAGTCACAGGTTCCCTTTCCTCCAATCTAGATGCCGGATCTCGTCTTCAGTATTACATACAATTCGGCTCTGAAATTCTCTATCCGGATTACACAATTAATCCAGATGTAGTCGGATCTATTGATGTAAACGATCCTTTTAGCCTTACGAAGAGATTGGTAACAGCGGGAACGGTATTAACAAATCCTATGGAGTTCTCGTACAACCTAACGGCACAATTCGCCAACATTAATGCATGGGCTACTGGGTCGGGTGCAGAGAGTAGTAGTTATAATACCGGAACATATCAATCAGTAGGCGAGGTAGATTTTTTTAATACTCTTGAGTTTACCGATATGATTGTACCTGATGGCGTGACATGGGCATCAGAATCCGGCGTTTTTCTCAGTCAAATACCACCTATTGATCCACCACCAGGCGAAAACCCCGTTCCCGAACCGGCAACATTCATCCTCCTTGGTAGTGGCTTGGCAGGATTGGCTTTCTACAGAAGGAAGAGAAAATAGTGTAAAGTAACTCGACAACTGTAAAGAAAACCGATATCTAATATGAAGCGGGGTCAGCAATGGCTCCGTTTTTTATCTAGAAAGGCAAGCTGATCATTGCATCAGTTTGAGATTGGGGCTTGCCTGCTTTTGTCGAAGCTTCTTCAAGCTCGCCCTAAACTAATCGAACTTCAGTTACGAACTGGACAGACACTATGCTACAATGCCTACGGATTATATGTTAGCAGTATTCCGTTGTTGATAGGCTTGTAGCTCGATAGAAAAGAAACAGCACGGTTTTTAGTTATGGAGGACATGATGATACAACAGAGATCACGGTGGGTACTCGGTGCCTTGGTATTGGTTAGCAGTTTATTACTATTTGCCTGTGGTGGTAGCGGTGGTAGCAGTGGTGATAACAGTCGCACAGTCTCCACCGGCTCGGTTGGCATTTTAGTCACAGATGCTCCCAGTGATGACTTCAAGGCGATTGAGGTTACCGTGAATGGGATCAGCTTGATTGCTGAGGATAGCGACCCAATCGAAATTTGGTCATCAGCAGATGGTGAGATCATTGATTTGCTGAGCCTGGAAACCGAAGCTATGTTGTTCACCATGGTTAAAGATGTACAGGTTGGCTGGTACAACAAAATTCGCCTCAACATCAGTAAAGTTGAACTGGTGAATTTTGATGATACCCGAATCGAGGTCGATGTCCCCTCAGGAAAAATCGATCTCAACCCACGTGGGACTTTTTATGTCAATGCTGATGAACTGCTACTCCTACAGCTCGATTTCGATGCCAAAAAATCAATCCATCTTGTCAATGCTAACCACTATCGCCTGCGACCAGTTGTGTTTGTCGACATCCTCACCACGGCAGATATGGGACGTCTTGTCCATTTACCAGGTACAATTATCAGTATTGACACCGACAACAGTCAATTTGTGTTGTTACACGAGGCAATTCAGTATCTGATTCGCTCCGACAGCGAAACCGTGTTCTTTGGTCCCTACGGGGAACCCATTGCCTTTGGGGACTTAGCTGTTGATGATTCCGTTATTGCTGTTGGCCATTTTCAGCTAGACAGTGATGACTCTCATCCCAAATTTGATGCTGTGCTAGTAGAGCAAGGTGATTATCAGAATGTTCGAGGCTCCTTGGTCGCAGTCGACGAAGGCATCTTAAAGCTAATTGATGCTGAAAATCAGGAGTGGTGGATTTACCTAGATGACAAAACTGCATTTTACGACTGCCTTGGTGAACCAATTGACCGATCTGAGCTTGTTACAGGCCAGCGGGTAGCCGTGGATGTGGTAGAAAACAATCAAAATTACTATGCTGCACTTGTAGTTGCCTGTCCTGAAACTGTCGACAGCTTATCCGGTGAACTAGAGTCTATTGATACAACAACATTGACCGTTGAAGGGCAGTGCGCCGAAGAAGCGAGTCGTGCCAGTTATTATTTGCTGGGCGAAGATTCCCTGACCGAAATTACACGAGACGATCTACAGGTGGATGATATAGTGCTGCTGTTTGGTGTGGAAGATGCGGATCCAGCAGTTTGCTTCGCTTATCGTCAACTATTCATAATCGCAGACGAATAGAATAGTTTAAATTTTACAAATGGAACCGAAGCGGGGCCAGCAATGGCCCTGTTTTTTTTGTTTCAAAAAACAGGATTTCACGTTTGATAATGGGTTTAGGCTAGAATTGTTCCCTTTACATAGCAGGTAAGATTTGATTGAAAAGAATGGAATTGAAAATCAAACCTGATGGTCAAGATCAAACCACCGCTCTTGATATTTTGAACATATTTAAATTGACTCCCCCAGACACTCAACTCATAATGTTTTTCGAGGGGGCTGAAAAGCCAACTCAGAATCCCCGGCTCTCTATCCCCCTCAGGATGGGTCGGGGATTTCTTATTTACTCGTTTTGGTCGGATACATTATAGGCATATCAAATCGACAAAATGTTGGGTTTCCCGTCGGTTGGTTTTTTATTACCAGAGAAGTTCGAATACAACATGTGGTAACCCGATCAAAACGGCAGAACTGACATAATAGGGATGCCGATAGTTGTGCCTGGCTTGCCGTCTGACCTGGTGCAGTTCATGCCGAGTTTCACGTAGTTCCTGCCTGAGATGATTCTTCGCATGATGCTTACATTTTTGCTCATAACGGTGGTTATGTCGGTCGCCATAGCGATTGTACAGAGACCTGTGATCGCCTCGATCACTTTTTACCCAGTCTTTATATTGATTTTGTTTATTGTTATGATGATTACCATTCGCTGACGCGAGCATTGGGGTTGCCAGAAAGATCAGTCCTGCAATCAAAAGAGCTAATGTTGTTTTCATGTCGTCCTCCTTCTATTGAGAGAATCAGAAGAATTTACTTCTTTCTTTTGACTCAACTCTAACCAATTAAAACGACTGTTTCATTCGATATCGACTCGGATTCATCCTGATGTCTAGTTGAAAATTAATATTTTCAGTAAGTTATTCAATGGGCACAGGTTGATGAGGGCCTTCTTCACTGCTTCGAATCGAGAAGACAACCTCGGGTGGCGGAAACCAGTTCTCTGCTCTATACATTTTTTAGGAGGTTGTTGATTAGATGGTCTCCTAGTAGTCAGAAATTTAATGGCCCTTTATGTGTAACATCGGCCATGCTACTATCCCCCAAAGAATCCACATATCATATAAGTTCAATGACAAAGGAGCGCTCATCATGAAAACAGTTCGTCGGACCCTGGCCCTATTTTTATCGGTATCATTGGTTTGTGTTTCTTTGGGGCAGGCCCAAGCTGCCATAATTGATAATAATCAGGTTATTTATCAAATTGAACAAGCAAATGATAAAGCAGTCTTGCTACAGACAATTAATCGCATAGATGTACAGAAACAGCTACTGAGTATGGGCATCAACGGCGTAGATTTAGAAAACCGTATTAATCAGATGACCCAGGGAGAAATTGCACAGTTGAATCAGCAGATTGATGGGCTACCTGCTGGTGGTGGTGTGCTTGGCATCGTTGTCCTAATATTCATTGTTTTTGTGATTACGGATGTTGTTGGTGCAACAGACATATTTCCATTTATCCACTCTATTGATAAATAGCAATAAATGAAAGCAGTGAGTTTGCTGGTATGTCTGCTGATTCTAAGCAGTTGCGCATCAACACCACAAAGCAGGAAGATACGAACTCACGGACTAGATTCCCTACCTTTGGCAGTTGAACTTGCAGATACTCCATTTTACCCCCAGACACAGTATCAGTGTGGCCCTGCTGCACTGGCTACTGTGTTGCGAGTTCATGGTGTTAAAACGACATCTGAAATATTATCCACCCAGGTCTATATCCCTGACCGCGAGGGTAGTCTACAAATTGAAATGACCGTGGCTACGCGACGCCATAATCTGCTTCCATACCCATTAAAGCCTCGACTGAGTGATCTATTTACTGAAATAGCTGCTGGAAATCCTGTACTGGTACTGCAAAACTTAAGTTTTGCATGGTATCCACAATGGCACTATGCTGTTGTGATTGGTTACGATATAAATACTCAGGAGATTATTCTTCGTTCTGGAAAAACAAAGCGCTGGATTACACCATTCAAAGTATTTGAGCGTACCTGGCAACGTGCTGATTTCTGGGCGCTGGTCATTGTTCCCATTGACGAAATACCCAAGACAGCTGAACCCTTGCGCTATCTGAAAACAGCCTATGCCTTCGAGGAGACGGGACATTTAGAGCTTGCTCTCAAAGCATATCAATCAGCGAGCAGACAATGGCCTGATGTTGCCGTTACCTGGATGACATTGGGAAACATGGCCTTTAATCTCCATAACTGGATCGAGGCGGTTAGAGCATTTAACACAGCCACCAATCTTGATCCAGAATCACTTATCAGCTGGAACAATCTGGCCTATGCACTGCATGCTTATGGCTGCGGAACTCAGGCACAAATAGCTCTTCAGTGTGGTTTAAACATTGCCCCTGCTGACAAAAACTTGCAGGACTCATGGCGCGATCTGGTGGATAATTCTGTTAGCAGAGACCATGCTGATTGCCCGGTCATTCGCTGTTACTAAAATATATCAGCTTGTTATGTATGCGTCGTCCAAGAGTATCTAAAAAAACAGCCCGCTGATCCCGGTCGACCCGCCGGACGATGCAAATGACGGGGATGCTAAATTCCACCAACCGTAAAGCCATCATCTCCTTTGTGAAAACACGTATGACCGTAGAAATTGTTGGTGCTGCAGCCCCCGTCCCCGAACCAGCAACACTCATCCTTCTCGGCAGTGGCTTGGCAGGGTTGGCTTTCTACAGAAGGAAAAGAAAGTAATCTTGTTGTAACATCCGACAGTAATACTTGAAGCGGGGTCAGTGATGGCTCCGCTTTTTCTTTGGCCCAATCAGGCTTCACTCTTGGTTGGTTTTTTTGCGTCTAATAAAGGAGTCCCCCATGATCTACATCCGCAATCTACAAGACCTATCCATTATCCAAGACGATCCCGAACTGTACCGAGAGATCACCAGCTATATCCTCTATTGCCGCTTTGAGATGCTGGAAGATGAGGAGGATATCGATGATCACGATTTCAGCATTTCAGTATTCCAAGAGTCTGACTTGCTACTACTGAACGACCCACCAGAGGAGACAGCCGTAACCCGAATAGAATGTTGCGGTGAGGTTCGAGTGTTTCACCGTCTTGTGTATCCCACCGAAATTGTCTTCTACGAAAAATCCCCTCAGTAACATCTCGAAACAGCCCCCAAACTGCCCCTAAAACCAACCAACTACCAACCCAACTCAAGAACAACTCTGCTCTGTGTATCTGTTTCATGGAAAGCATCATTGCCTTTCAACTGATCTCTAAGCAGATGTTCTACGAGTTCTCATCGGTTCCCATCAAAGGAGGAAAAAATGACCAGAAACAAAACCAGAAGAATGACCATACGGGTGATTGAGAGTTTGCCCGGTCCGGCTGCTGATGCCAAAACATCCAACATTGAGTATTCAGTGGCTCAAGAATCAAACCTTTGTCTGGCTGTCTATAAGAACGGTTCCAGATCGTGGCGTTTCAAGCAGAAGTTTCGAGGTAGGAGATTGTTCATCACTATCGGCAGCTATCCATTGTGGAGTCTTGATCAGGCCATTGAAAAGATCCGTACTTACAAAAGAATGATTGCCGATGACATAGATCCCCGCATTGGTGAAAAGAGTGAGTCAAGCATCACCTTTTCTGCCTTTGTTCAAGATGAATTCCTGCCGTATGCAAAGAAGCAATATAAGACCGCCAGTAATATGGAGAATATGTTGGAGAAGAGATTGCTCAAGGAGTTTGGTTCCTATCGTTTGTCTGAAGTTACCAAGCGCCAAATCATTCAATTTCATCAAAGAGCCTGTGAAGAAACCAGCGGTACTACCGGAAATAGATACTTGTTTCTACTGTCATCGATCTTTCTGTTTTTCTCCGCAAAGAAATAGTCAGTGAATCGAACCTGCTGGCGATGGTCCGGTAAAAAATGAGGGGAGTTCTTTTGGGGGATCTGTATCAAGGTCGAGCAACTCAATAACAAAGGTCAGTGCTTTGCCCGCTAATGGGTGATTGCTATCAAGAGTGACGGTCTCT
>QNAG01000125.1 GCA_003641415.1 Candidatus Zixiibacteriota bacterium
GTTGAGACCTGGGTGGTCAGTATTGCCGCCCGAGCTTAGATCCTTGATTGAAGTGACATACCTCCAGCTGTTCGGCTCTTGGCTGGCGATGTAAGCCTTGCAGGCTTTTTCCTGACTCTCCAATGACGAGTATTCGGCGCGGCGGTGCTGGTCCTCCGTGGACAGTCTCTACTCAACCGGCTTTTTTCTTGCTGGTGCGCTTTATTATTCTGGGTTTAACGCCTTCAATAATCGTTTTATCTGTTATAACAACCTCAGCGACATCAGTTATCGAGGGTGCGTCAAACATAATATCCAGCATAGCCTTTTCGAAAATCGAACGCAATGCTCGTGCTCCCGTCTTGCGCTCTTCGGCTATCTCTACCGCTGCTTGGAGAGCCTTTGGATCAAAGGTTAATTTGATTCCATCCAAAGCCAGCAGCTTGGCATACTGTTTGGTGAGGGCGTTCTTCGGTTCGGTCAAAATGCTCAACAACGCTTCCTGATTGAGGGGCCGTAGAGCAGCGGAAACAGGTAAACGCCCGACCATCTCAGGAATAAGTCCAAAGTTTATAAAGTCGGGTGGGGTGGCATTATCAAAAATATCGGGGGCGTCGTTATCTACAAACATTTTCTCGGAATCGAAACCTATTTGCTTTTTTCCAATGCGTCGCGCTATTATTTTTTCCAGACCATCAAAAGCTCCACCACAGATGAACAGGATGTTATTGGTGTCGATATGCACAAATGATTGTTCTGGATGTTTTCTTCCTCCCTTGGGAGGGATATTAGCTACGGTCCCTTCCAGAATCTTTAGCAATCCCTGCTGGACACCCTCGCCTGAAACATCACGAGTGATAGATGGGTTCCCATCACGGCGCGATATTTTATCAATCTCATCAATATAGATGATACCACGCTCAGTCTTCTTATGATTAAAATCAGATGCCTGGTACAGCCGAACGAGAATGTTCTCGACATCCTCACCAACATATCCCGCTTCCGTTAAAACAGTAGCATCCGCGATAGTGAACGGTACTTTTAAGAAGTTGGCCAGGGTACGAGCAATTAGAGTTTTACCCGTACCGGTCGGGCCAATCAGTAAAATATTGGATTTTTCAAGTTCGACATCATCTTTCTCTGAGATTTTAGAAGAATCGCGCAATCTTATTTTTGAATTGATTCGCTTGTAATGATTATACACAGCGACAGCAACTGTTTTCTTGGCTAGTTCCTGGCCGATCACGTACTGGTCAAGGTGCTTCTTGATTTCTGCCGGCTGGGGAACATTCTGAATTTCGTTGGGTGCATCAAACTCCGGAGCAGATTGAAGAATGTCATTACACAGTTCAACGCATTCGTTGCAAATAAATGATTCATGACCGGAAAAAAGACGCTCAACCTGACTTACCGGCTTACCGCAAAAAGAACAGCGCTGGGATTGTCGGGAATTGCTTGGTTTCTTTGGCATAAGACCTTCTCCTGACCGTCCGATGGTGCAGGTTGCAGGCGAAAACTAATGAGTAGTATCAAACCCTTGAATCGGACGTTATTCTTTCTCCGTGTGTTTAAACTCGTACACTTTGTCTATGAGTCCGTAATCTTTAGCTTCGTCAGCCGACATGAAGAAATTACGATCGGTGTCTTTCTCTATTCTCTCCATGGTCTGACCGGTATGATACACTAGCAGCTCGTTAAGGCGTTTTTTGGTTTTGGCGAACTCTTCGGTCATTATAACGATATCAGAAATCTGTCCCTGAGTACCGGCCATTGGTTGGTGGATCATGATGCGGCTATTGGGTAATGCGGCTCGCTTACCCTTGGTACCAGCTGTTAGTAAAAAAGCTCCCATCGAAGCAGCAATACCCATACAGGTGGTCGCTACATCCGGTTTGATGAACTGCATCGTGTCATACATAGCCATTCCGGCGGTAACCGATCCACCAGGAGAATTGATATATATATAGATATCCTTCTCGGGATCTTCAGCTTCTAAAAACAGCATCTGTGCAATGACCAGGTTGGCCACGTTATCATCAATCTGTGTACCTATGAAAATAATGCGGTCTTTGAGCAGACGCGAGAAAATATCATAGGCGCGTTCGCCGCGTCCACTCTGTTCAACCACCATCGGAACGAGGTGGCCGACAATCAATTTGTCATCTTTTGTCATTCTTACTCACCCAATATTGTTTAACTATCCTTGTTCTCTTTATTTGGCTCGATTGAGACAATCTTTGCTTTGTCTATAAGTAAGTCAATGACTTTCTCTTCCAGTAAATTGTCACGAATCGATTCTGTTTTGCCAGTCTTGTGGAGCATTTCTTTAGCTTGTTCCTCAGTCATTTGATAATGTTCCGCGAAGCTCTTTATCACCTTTTCGGTATCTGAAGGAAGAACTTCAATGTTTTCTTTTAGGGCGATATGATTGAATAGTAAGCTCCACCGTAGAGTGTTCACAGCTACTCCATGGTAGTTATTGCGTATATCGGCCTCATTAGCATCGGGGTCTCGTTTTTTAACATCATCGACCATAGCTTTAAGGTACTCGTTGATCAACCCGGGTGGAATAGGGATATGATTCTTTTCGCACATTTGGCGAATGATTTCGCCTTTTTGATGTTGCTGTATCTCTCGTTTCTTTTGATTGTTGATATCATCGCGTATTTTCATTCGTAGTTCAAGAGCTGTCTCAGCAAAACCGGTTGATTTAGCCAGAGCATCATCAAATTCCGGAAGAAGCTGTTCTTGTACAGTTATTACTTTTACCAGGTACTTGATTTGCGCGCCAGCGAATTTCTTGTCTGGATAATCCTTGTCGTAGTTAACTTCAATCTCTTTTTCATCACCGGCCGTCATTCCGGGAATCTGTTCCTTGAATTCCTTGATCGTCAAAGGACTGGATAGGTCAATTGTGGACTCAGGGAAACCGTCTTCCTTGAGAACCATCCCGGGGTCACTGATTTTTTTCATATCGGCAGTTACAAGGTCTCTATTCTTTGCCGGGCGCTCCACCTTGCGGTGTTCAGCGAGGGATCGCCTAAGATCATTAACAGCGTTGTCCACCTCTTCGTCGGTAACCTCAAGTTCAACTGCTGTCACAATTAAACCGTCAGTGTCGATGCTGTCAATTTCAGGATAGACTTCGACCCTGGCCTTGTAGTTAAAACCGCCTTCATCAGTATAGCTAAGCTCGGTGATGGCTGGTGTAGAGGCGACTTTTAGTTCTTTATCACGTAACACATCAGGAAATGTGGTTTTGATGACTTGATCAGCGACATCGGCTTTAACCTCATCGCCAAACTGAGATTTGATCCGACCCATCGGAGCTTTACCCTTACGGAAACCATCGAGCCTGACATCTTTGCGCACCTCGGCAAAACGGGCTTCGAGTTTCTCACTTATAAGATCTGGTTCGACTTCAACAGACAATTCGTGAACAAGCTCTTCGACTTTCTTAATTTCTACTTTCACACTTAACCTTTCAGGGTACAGACCGCTATTTTCTTATACTAACCGATCATATGAGCCGGTGTTTTAATAAACAGACCAAGCCTCTCGGAAGAGACCTTATTTTATCCCTATTATAATTGGTGCGAAAGGGGGGATTTGAACCCCCACTCCATTGGGAACTGGATCCTAAATCCAGCGCGTCTACCAATTCCGCCACTCTCGCATCATTATCCAGTATAAAGTTATGCCTTTTACCTAACAAATGCAACGGACTTTTTGTAAAGCGATACCACCAAAATTTATTACCTTTAGCAAATACAGTATAAATTTCGCAGGCTGATAATATGTATATTTTCAGCATACACTTCATGATCCGCTTGTTATTAATACAGTCGAGATGGCATTATATTTCGATACCGTGTTTTTAATTTAACCTGTGAAAAAATACAATTCTGTAATCTAATGTGATAGTATTCAGGCATAGACAATTTAATTCTGCAGCTATTGGGACAGGGACTTGATAGGACAAGATTTTAGTAGTACCTTGAAATCGTAAAGTAACCTTATTGCCCGAAACCGAGAGTTTGAATGAAATCATATCTTGACTGCATCCCTTGTTTTTTCGAGCAAGCGCTCCGTGCGGGACGGATCGCCACTGATGATGAAAAACTGCTCAAGCATCTTCTTGATGAGCTCGGAGAGAAACTCAGACATATCTCTCTTGAAAGTACACCACCGGAAACAGGAAGATTGATTTACTGGATGGTAAAAGAGATTACAGGGAACCCCGATCCCTTTCGAAAATTGAAACACGAAAGCACTCAACTGGCCCTTGAATTATATCCATCTTTGAAAAAAACTATCGAAGAATCCAATGACAATTTATTGACCGCAATCCGAATCGCTATAGCAGGGAATATTATTGACTTTGGAGCAAGCGCTATCTTTGATATCAACACAGCGATAAAGGAATCTTTGGTAAAAGATTTTGCCATTTATGATTACTCTACTTTCAAAAACAGTCTCGAAAAAGCTGAACATGTTCTTTACATTGGTGACAATGCCGGAGAAACAGTGTTTGACAGGCTTCTTATCGAGCAATTGAATAAGCCTGTGACATATGTAGTTCGAGAGAAGCCGGTTATAAACGATGCCACTGCTGAAGATGCTATTCAGGCAGGCATTGACAAAGTCGCAAAAATCGTTTCGTCTGGCTCGGACGCCCCGGGGACTATCCCCGGTATCTGTAGTTTAGAGTTTAGAGAGATGCTTGACAGTGCAGAGTTCGTCATTGCCAAAGGCCAGGGAAACTACGAAGGTCTTTCTAATGAAAAACGTTCGATATTTTTCCTGTTGATGACTAAATGTCAAATCATTGCAAACGATCTTGGTGTTTCCAAAGGTGATATCGTGTTGAAGGGAATAAACATATAATTGAGATGATAGTTTATTAAATTAGGCGTTAGCAAGAGCCGTATGAAACGAGAAAGCTTGGAGTAACGAATGGCTTCACACGACGATAAAATAAAGATTACAATTATCTACGATAACGAAACGCGGATAGAAGGATTAAAAGCTGATTGGGGTTTTTCTTGTCTTATCGAGGCATACGGCAGAAGAATCCTGTTTGACACAGGGGGCAGTGGCTCCATTCTTCTCAATAACATGGATGCATTAAGTATCGACCCGTTCTCTATTGAGGAAGTATTCATTTCCCATATCCATTTTGATCATACCGGTGGTCTTGCCACAATTCTTGATATCAACGACAAAGTTACGTTATATGCTCCTTCATCGCTTCGAGGAGTTTTTCATGTCAAAGAAATCATTTACGAAGATGAACCTGTACAACTATATGATCATTTCTTCACTACCGGTTTACTGGATGATATGGAACAGTCGCTTGCAATTGAAACTGATAAAGGATTGGTGGTAATAGTCGGATGTTCTCATCCGGGTGTAGGAAACATTCTTAAAGCCATGACCCAATTCGGGAAACCTTATATATTGATCGGCGGTTTGCATGGATTCGAGGAGTTTGAGTTGATCAAGAGGTTACAGCTTGTCTGCCCTACTCACTGCACTCAGCACATAGTGGAAATCCAATCTCTGTATCCAGATAAGTATATTCAGGGGGGAGCAGGAACGGTCATAGAAATATGATTTAGTGAAATTTGGTTAAAAACTGATGTAAGAGTTGGGGCCACCTGTACTGGAACCATGTTTATGGCTTGGAATTAAGGGAACGCACAACTCGTGGGATATAAAAACAAATGTCAACTTCAGTATTGTCAGGGTCAATTCCAGTGTTTATATTAGTTGAAATAACAAAGTGAAAAATTAAACTTTGTGGGTATACTATAATACCCCCAATTGGGGTTGAGTTACTGTCAGGCGGAATCCCGAAACTGTATATTGTACAGGGAGGTTCATTTTGAAGACATCGAAAATGGTAGTTATTATTGCGGGTATGATTATGCTGTTGGCTGCGTCGGCTATATCGGCAGAAACATCGTATGACTGGAAAGACAAGTTTTGTATCGGAGGACGAGGAGCTATGTTAATGCCATTGTTTGAAGGCTCCGATTTTACTCTCTTTGGCACAAAGTATGAACCATTTGGAATCGGCTTTGATCTTGGCGCTCATGCTCGACTTGGTATGACCGAGCGTATCGCAGTCAATTTCTCGATAGCTTACGCATCGAGTTACGACGACAGCACCGCCACCAGTGATCAATCTTTCAGTTTCAACGGTTCAGGGAATGCTTTTGCTCGCCTTGAGGGAGTGCTGTACAGCCTTACGGGGAATTACTACTTCCGATACGATCAAAAAACACAACCATATATTACCTTTGGTTTGGGTTTGGATAACTGGCGTGTCAACCGGCTTCAGGTACAAAGAGGTACGCATCCGCAGATGGCTACTATCTACGATTTAAGTATGAAAATCGGTGGTGGTGTTAGCTATTGGATGAGTGAGCGTTTTGCTATTGATGGGCAGCTTTTGTTTAGCTATGGCTTGTTCCGGTTGTCAAGCGATATGCCTGCCGATGAGTATGGTCCAAATAACTGGCACGACTGGAAAGATCGCCCGTTTAGAGCTTACCTGGAACCTTCTATCGGCTTGACATATTATCTCTTTGACGTTTCACCTGATTCCGATAAAGACGGGGTCAAAGACAAACATGACCAATGTCCTGATACCCCCCTCGGGGCTATGGTTGATGAGCGGGGATGCCCGCTTGATGAAGATCAGGATGGTGTTTTCGATGGCCTTGACATATGTCCGAATACTCCTCTCGGAGCTACAGTTGATGCCAAAGGCTGTCCTATCGACAGTGACGAAGATGGAGTTTTTGACGGTATCGACCAATGTCCGAACACCCCGGATGGCACAGAAGTAGACGATACCGGATGTTCGGTCGATACCGATCGTGACGGTGTTCCCAATATCTCTGATAAATGCCCTGGTACACCGCTGGGAGTGACTGTTGACGCCAATGGCTGCCCTATTGATAGCGATAAAGACGGTGTACCGGACATGAGTGACCGTTGCCCGAACACACCACCAGATGTTGAAGTTGACTCTCTCGGATGTCCGACCGCTTCAAAGCTCGAAGAGGCTTTAATACTTTACGGCCAGGTCAGGTATACCTCCGATTCGTATTCTATTACCCCCAAGGCACAGTCGATTCTTGACAGCGTGGTAACTTCTCTGAAAGCTTATCCTTATTTCCGTATAGAGATTCGCGGCTATACCGACTCGGTTAATTCTGAACAGTACAACCTGACCTTGTCTGAGAATCGAGCCAAAACAGTTAAGCAGTACCTGGTGAGTCATGGCATTGATGCTGATCGGCTAGTCGCTAAAGGCCTTGGAGAAGATCCCCAGTACTGGATTGGTGACAATTCTACTGCGAAGGGTCGTCGTCTGAACCGCCGGGTTGAAATTGAAGTGATCCGAGATATTCAGAAATAGGCTGGATATTCTTTGTATTGAAGCTTTAAGCTGGTTAGAATAACTGGCACAAGTTAAACTATGGCTCACAAGTGAATCGGGCCATCACCATCGCCACGATTAATATGTATGTGGTTGAAATTTTCATCAGCCACTGCAATTTTCCGAGTCAGTTCCTTTGATGTAGCCAGAGCAAAGTTAGAGTGATTCTCATAAATATTTTCCGTTTGGGTTTAGAAAAAACTAGACTTTTGTAAGTTGATGTGCCATAGATTGGTATGGCACAGCGATTGTTGATAGCGAATCCGGAGAATGCGAGTA
>QNAG01000126.1 GCA_003641415.1 Candidatus Zixiibacteriota bacterium
AAGAGCATGGCCAAGGTTCCACCGATAAGCGTCTGGTAACGCATAATCGTTTTCATCTGATCAGCACCGAGTTGCCCGCGCTCCATGGCTTCCTGAACCTCTGGAATGTCCATTTGCATGGCGACCAAAAAGTCGACCGACAGATAGAAGAAGATACTCAGTATTACCGCCAACGCCAGATATGGAACGAGCACTTTCGGGTGACTTTTGAGTTCCTCAAAGAACTCAGCAGGCTTATAGAAAACTTCAATCAATCCCCGAAAAGATAATCCGCCACGTTCATCTGGTGGACCTGATTGAGCGATATCTACTTGATCCATAAACTACTCCTCATGATTTATATTAACGAGCTAACCATATAAAAGTTTCACTTTAGAACACTTCATCACTTGACACTTTCACCATGATGTCCCACCTATCAAAACTACTTATGATAGTTCAACTATATTCATTCAGTACTCAAAAAAAGAAGCTATCTTAATAAAGATAGCTTCCGTATTCAATCGTAGCAAGTGCTATGAAGAATCTAGTTGAACAGGGCAGGCCCCACTACAAGCGAAACGATAGCCATCAACTTGATAAGGATATTCATCGAAGGACCGGAGGTATCCTTAAAGGGATCACCAACAGTATCGCCTACGACAGCAGCTTTGTGGGCGTCAGATCCCTTGCCGCCGTGTGCGCCACCTTCAATAAGCTTCTTGGCATTGTCCCAGGCACCGCCGGCATTGGCCATCATCAGAGCCAACATCACACCTGACATGGTAGCCCCGGCTAACATACCACCCAAAGCTTCCGCTCCTAACAGAGAGCCTACGATGATAGGAGCCAGGACAGCGGTTAAACCAGGAAGAACCATCTGCTTAAGAGCGCCACTAGTAGCGATGTCTACGCATCTCATGGTATCCGGTTTGGCCTTACCTTCCATCAATCCCTTGATTTCGCGGAACTGACGGCGAACCTCCTCAACCATCTTCTGGGCCGCTTTGCCGACCGCCGTCATGGTCAAAGAAGCCACAAAGAACGGCAGGACACCGCCTATAAAGAACCCAATAATTACTTTTACATCAAGAATGTTGATATTACCACCCAGGTTAACCGCAGCTGAATAAGCCGAGAATAGCGCCAGTGCTGTAAGAGCTGCTGAACCAATAGCGAAACCTTTCCCAATAGCAGCCGTAGTATTACCCAGTGCATCAAGACGGTCAGTAATCTTGCGCACTTCCGGACCCAGGCCGGACATTTCGGAAATACCACCTGCATTATCAGCGATTGGACCATAAGCATCAACCGACATGGTGACGCCAATAGTACCCAACATTCCAACCCCGGCGATACCGATACCGTACAGACCGGCAAAGCTGTAGCCGGTGTAGATGGCAGCACAAATCACGATAATCGGCAGCAAGCAGGATTCCATACCTACCGCCAGACCGTTGATGATGTTTGTGGCAGCACCGGTATTTGATGCTTCAGCTATCCTGCGAACAGGACCTGCGGCCGTATAGTATTCTGTTAAAAGACCAAGAATAATTCCTGCAACGTTACCGCCAATGATAGCCCAGAAAACTTTGTGATCAATTTCCAGGTAATCTATTACAAACCATGCTGCCACCAGCATAGCCACTGCCCCGACATAAGTAACCAATCGCAGTGTAGCAGCTGGGTTCATGCTCGAGAAGAGACGAACGGAAAGCACACCCAGCATTGAGGCCAGAGCGCCAAATGCAACGATCATCAGAGGCAGTTGCATATAAGCCTCGCGAGCCCCGGCAATTGCACCTGAAACCGTTCCGGGAACACCGGAGATCGTAGCCGCGATGGCGATCGTGGCAATGATGGAGCCAACATAGGACTCGAAAAGATCGGCACCCATGCCTGCCGTGTCACCCACGTTGTCACCAACGTTGTCAGCGATAACAGCAGGGTTGCGCGGATCATCCTCAGGAATGCCGGCTTCTACTTTACCGACCAAATCGGCACCGACATCAGCCGCCTTGGTGTAGATACCACCACCTATCCTGGCAAAGAGGGCTATCGAAGATGCCCCCATGGCGAATCCGTTGATAATTTTAGCGTCTTCTGGGTTGCCGAACAGATAGAACATGACGCCAACGCCAATGAGGCCCAGTGAGGCCACTGTCATACCCATTACAGCTCCACCGGAGAAAGCAATCGACAGGGCTGCAGCCTGACCCGATTCCTTAGCCGCCGTACAGGTACGGACATTAGCGCGCGTAGCAGCCTTCATGCCAATAAAACCGGCCAACATTGAGCAACCAGCGCCACCCAGGAAGGCAAACGCCGTGGTGCTCGGATCAACTTTCCAGAACAGGAGGCCAAATACCACGATAATGAAAATCACAAGTATCGAATACTCGCGCTTTAGGAATACCATAGCTCCATCGTGGATGACCTCAGAGATTTCTTTCATGGTGTCGGTACCGGCAGGTTTGCTTCTGATCCAGAAGAACAGACCCAAGGCAAAAATAAACCCGACTACACCGATGAGAACGGATAATATACCAGTATCCACTGACAACATCTCCCCGTTATACTTGTATGATTAAATTTGAGTTACACATGTATTTTCCACCTCTGTTTTTAGTAAAATCAAATTGGAATATATTCGCTTGTAAAAGAAAGTGAAAGCTAATTCTAATTACTATCCACTATTTATTAGTTTTAGTAAAAAGGCTGACATATCAACTATGCCAGCCCAATATATGAGTGATTCATGAAAAATTAGTAGCGTTGAATATCCACTGTTATTTTCGGAAAACCCCAGTAGGGATCGTTGGTATGAGTGAGGTTAAACAATGTAGCTGTGCTATCGGAGATCACCTCTTGTGAGGATAACAACTCCCACGCAAAGGGAATTAGAGGGAAGTTTGTCGTATCTGTTACAAAGTTGTCCGGTTCCAGTGCAATAAAGACTGTCCCTTCGTTGCCGTAGCTATTCGGCAAAAGATTCAGAGGTCCGCTAACACCGTTTGGGAGATCAACGAAGAACTCGTCTCCCGGAAAAGGAGGAACACGTAAACTTTGAGCATACCTGGCTCCATCATCATCAGGTTCATCTATCTTCGTAAATGTACCTGTAGAAATCATACCACCATCATAGCCGGGCAAGCGGTCCAACCCAATTTGAGTGTAACCCCAAGCCGGTAGAGTAAAATCACCTTCACTGGCACCTTCAGTCTTCACAACCGGCGCAACGATCCAAGTCTTATAATGCCATCCAAAAGAACTGTAATCGGGAAGTCCAAAATCATCCTGGGTAAAAAGATCATAGTAAACTGTATCCAAAGGTCCGTACTGAAGAAAGAATTTTACTTCTGTAGTCAGAAATGAATCAGCAGGCTTTGTAAATGTTTCTGTCGAATCCTCAAATAAAAATCCTATATGCTCAACTGTGTCTAAACCAAGAATAAGATTACTCGTATCTATGCGCGGATTAATAATGTCGACCACTACTGTTGTTTCCGTTTTTGCACCAATGTCGTATATCCAGATTGGATCTATAGTAAAAGAGTCAAATGCAATTGTATCTTGAAGTGCACGTTCCACCATCTGGTAGCTACTAAGCCACAAGCCAGCGCCAGTGTTCTCGGTTCTATCGTAATCCGACATAGTCTGCAAATTGTACCGACAGGTAGCATACCATAACGAATCGGAGGACCAAGGGAATATAAGCTCAATCAGGTTATCATTTGGATTGGTGACTTGATCAGTAAGCATAATTGGACCAGGGATAAGGGAATCATTATCTGGAACAGTTTCCACTGAGACATACACTGAATCGTAACTAAATATATCACCATCAAGGATAAATTCGTTGCTGTCAGCGCGAATCTCACCACTCTCATCCAGAAATTTCCTATTAACCAAGTCATAATTAAACGTACCCAGCGACACGAAATTTGAATCCTTGACTATCCAAAGTTCATAAATCATTCCTTGGGGAGCCGGGGGCAACATTTGCGCAGATAATTTTAAACTTGTTGTTGAGACCGGAGTAAGAATATCATCCGGCTGGGAACACCCAAAATACAAAGTAGCCCCAACAATCATTAATGCAATGAGTAACAGCCAGTTAGCACGCCTCATAATTTACCAGATCCTCCTAAGAACGTGAATCGAGATTCCTTCTTTAATAACAACTGCAAAGTATAATCAAAGCCTGTCGGTACTGTCAAGTCATTATTTCCTATCGAATTCGTCTTTATGAACATATTAGCACCTTATCAGCGCAACCTCCAATATTTGACGGACTACATATACCAATCATCTAAAGGAATCGAATCTGAAAGTCGATATAATGATAAACATAAGAATAAAACAGGTAAGGAATCACCGCAATGAAATGTCCACGGTGCAATACAAATAATATTGATGAAAGTGCAACTATTTGTCCAAATTGCGGTTATACCCTAAGCTCAGAATCCAACCAGGACATTTCCGCAATCGATGAAGACACTTTGGACTTTGTTATCACTGAAAAAAGCGAAGATGACAGAGAGTTTGTTGGCGGCTCAAAAGAGTTCACAAATGACAGCGATCCTATAGGGGATGATCCCCAACAATTGAAAACCAATGAGATATCTAATGAGTTAAATTCTGACTCTCTTACTCTTGATACAGAAATAGCCTCAATTGATAAGTTAGATGATGATTCAGAACCACTCCTTCCTCTTAATTCAGATATGATAGAAACCGAGGATCCTACATCAATAATATCATCTTCCAGTCCGGACACATCTGATAGTCCCTCTGACAAACTACAGAAGCTAAGCGACGAGGAAGTAAAAAAAATCGAGCAGAACCTCTATGGCAAGGGACCTATACTCAATGACCGTGAAAAAGCTGAAATTATCATGAAAAAAGATGACACCGATGAGCCTAATAATAAAATAAAGTTTCAGTCGGATGATTCCCTTAAAACCTCTCCACTTACTGATCAATTAAAGGGTGAAGATATCCCAAGACCAAAAATGACTGAACGCAGACGCGGAACGGCTTTCTTCTTCCGCAATTATATTCAGATCCTTGGGTCTCAAGAGCTACATTCCAGCGATGAACTATACGTGAATAGTCGAGTCTATGAGTTAAAAGCCAAACAGATAAACCCTCGTCTGATTTTTGGAAGTGCTGCTGTTGTTCTTGTCTTATTACTGGTTGGAGTCGGTTCACTGTTTATATCTGACATTTCCAATGATAGTGGACAACTTGTGGGAATAGTTCTTAACGAAGAGGGTCAACCGGTTTTGCAATCAGTAAAAATACGATTCCCAGAACTTGGAATTACCACAACCAGCGATGCCAAAGGCCTGTTTTCTTGCGAAGGACTCCCTCGCGGAACACACCAAATTGAATTCCTCTGGGGGGGTATAGTGCAGTGGACTGATTTCGCCACAATAGCTGACGGTAAAACTACAACAATAGCATTTCAGCCCGAGTCTTCTAACTTGGTAATTGAGCAAACCACGGTTGAACCTGAAAAAACAAAAGAACTAGCTACTAACCAAGCACAGGAATCCTCTGTCTCTATAGATGTA
Source organism: Candidatus Zixiibacteriota bacterium (assembly GCA_003641415.1). Classification (GTDB taxonomy): domain Bacteria; phylum Zixibacteria; class MSB-5A5; order GN15; family FEB-12; genus B120-G9. Next base: position 5,559 of record QNAG01000126.1, read on the forward strand.
AACAACCAAACAAAAAAGAAAACATCAGCTAAACCACAGACTAAAAAGAAGAGCACAGAAGCAAAATCGAGCCGCTACTCAAAACTATCTCTACAGGCAAATATCGAGGGTGCCCGGCTTATGATGGACGGAACAGTGGTTGGAGCCGGTAATCTGACTTATGATCGTCTTAAAGCAGGTAAGCACTCTTACACTGTCTCCAAAGAAGGATATAATCCGGTTTCAGGACAAATTACTTTAAAAAAAGGAAAAACCAGTCAACTTGCTATAGATTTAACACCGATAGCTGAGAATACAAAACAGAAAACCTTCTCAGCCGAAGACTACTACTATTCGGGCACTACAGCCTACGAGAATGGGGAGTTCGATATTGCTATTTCAGACCTGACCAAAGCTATAGACTTAGACCCCAATTACTCCCAGGCATATATGGATAGGGGTGAGATTTACGCCCAATTGAAAGATAACAAATCAGCCCATGATGACTTTGTACGAGTTGCCGAGATCAAACGCTTTAAGAAAGCCTACTCAGCTTCAGTAACTGCCTACAATCGCGCTATAGATGTTAACCGTAAGTCAATTACTGCTTATTTAGGTCGCGCCTCTGCTCATCTTGCAAAAGGAGATAACCGAGCGGCTGTTATTGATTACGAAATAGTTTTACGCATGGATAAACGTAACTCGGAAGCTTACTTTGGTCTTGGTAAAGCTCGTTTCAGCCAGGGTTCTTACAAGAAGGCTATAAAACACTTCAAGGATGCTCGCTCTATTGATTCTCATAATCCATTGACTCATCAGTATCTGATGTTGAGCTACCTTGCTTTAGATGACACTAAAAATGTCAGGAAGAGCTACGAAAAATTCGCTAAAATTGCCAGTGAAGAGGAAATTTCCAAATTACATTCAGACTCGCGCTTTGCGGCTGTAGTGCGAATCGTGGAAAGGAACAAATAAAAAAGGAGAATCCGTGTCGGCAAAACTTAATTGCTGGCAATATAAGAACTGCGGCCGTGAGAAGGGCGGAATCATGGTCGATATTCTTGGTGAATGCCCAATACCATCCGCCATGAAATACGATGGGCATAACGATGGTATAGGAGCAGGGCGCGTCTGCTGGATAGTGCCCGACACCTCTTGTCGGCTCAATAATCAATTTCGTAACGGGCAAATCAAACAATGTTATAATTGTGAGTTCTATCAGCGTGTCGTTTTTGAAGAAGATGAAAACGTGCGTTTCCAATACGCGACTAAGGAAACCACTAAAACCTGACCTTCCCTTTTATTGGTAATACGAGCTAGCTCCTTATGACTATATTCTAACCTCTCTATACATATCCCTTATCATAATTCCTCTTTTGGGGTGTCCTCTTTTGGGGTTGCTGTCCGAACATTTTGTTTCTATCTTCGTCTACTTAAATGAAATACTAACCTTATATTTAACAGGAGATAAAGATGAGTCGTTTCAATTCAATTCTCGCCACCCTTTTATTGGCAATAGTTCTCATTTCTTGCACTGCACAGGCACCTGAGGAAACACCACCCGCTGTACAGTCTTTACTGAACCAGGGACAGTACATCCCCGATATCGCCACTTTTCTGCAAATCGGCGGATGTAGTCCAGCTGGTTACAGTTGGGATGGTCATGATGTTTATATCAGGTCTTCAATGTCCGGTGCCTCTCAAATATACCGACTAACTGACGAAGGCTGGCCATACCAGTTGACAACTTTCGAAGACGGTATTGACTTTTTTGTGTTAGGCTACACCAACACCATGGCTATTGTTGGCGCTTCCACCGGTGGTTCCGAGCAGTCGCAGTTGTTCCTAATGGATACCCATACTGGACGTGTACTGCAATTGACTCATGCTGAAGACATTCAGTTCGGTTCCGTCATCTGGGCAAAAGATGACAAACACATCTACTTCAGATCCAATGAAGAGAACGGTCGCGATTTCTTTATCTATAAGATGGACATCGCCACCGCAGAGTACCACAAGATATTCGGAGACACAGCCACAGTCGCAGGATACAACTTTATTGGCGATTTATCTCAGGATGGCGCCA
>QNAG01000127.1 GCA_003641415.1 Candidatus Zixiibacteriota bacterium
CTTGTGTCCGCCGGTCTCCCGTTCTGGTGCGACGCAAGGCCGCACCCTACGCGTGATAGGAATGGTTGGGCACAGGCGATAGGAGACAAGCCCCCAGCCTACGCGCGGGATAGGAATGGTTGCGGCACAGGCGCTAGGAGACAAGCCCCCAGCCTGCTATGATAATGGAAGTTTTCGTAGCCCGGAACCCCTTGGTGGTTCAGGGAATCCAAGAAGGCGGAACCGCTGAAGGGTTCCACCCTACGGAACTGAGCGGAACTACTAAGGGGTTCTACCCTACTGAACTTTGATTTGCATTATCTCTTTTGCATAAATTATTAACGGGGCTGGTGTTGATACGTCCAGGCGGAGTTAAGGGCAAAGAGAAAAGCCAGAATATAACCTCCTTGACCCCAGGTCCAGGCTCGCATGTAGAACATCGTAATAAAACAGACAAACATCGCTATGAATAGTGCCACTGATACCTGACTGTCTCTTGCATTCCTCTTTGGTTTAAGATGTCCTATTCCCATTCGAAGGCTCTTCCAAAAGAGCACGACAAGGGCGGTTGTGCCAATCAGTCCTGTCTCAGCCAAATAATGCAATAGAACGTTATGAGCTGACATCCCCTTAACGAAAACCCACATAGGCGCCAACTTAACTTCAGGTAGAGCTTCATGAATCACTCGCATATTCCCAATACCAATTCCAACAAAGGGGCTACTAAGAAAACCTTTGATAGCCATTGCCCACAGAGTAAGGCGAGTGGATACGGTTCCTTCCGGATGATGCAATGAAGCAATCAGCCCACTGAGCCGTTGAAGAGTACCTTCAAAAAGAGTTTCTCCAAAGACAATTATAGCTACTCCCAACAGAATAATAGGTATTAACGCCAGTTTAAGGGTTCGAGCAGTCTTGAGAACTTCTTCACGTTTCGCTTTGCGGTAAGCCGCAAACAACAACACGGGGATAGCGAACACTACCGCCACCAGAGGCGCTCGAGACTGGGTAGCAAAGATACCCAAACCGGACACGATGCAGATTATACCGTAAATAATCCGAGATCTTATCGTTTGTGACCAGATTATAAACGCAAGCGCCATAGGTAGCGTGATCATCGCTAAGTACTGTAGCGCTATTCCAGCCGGTCCGAATGATCGAATTCCACCTCCAGCCAGAGCAAATGGAATAAACGCCAGTACAGAAACTACTGCTGTCAACACCATTAAGAAAATCAGCAAACGCCTGACACTAATTTCGAAAGCATACTTGAATACGAGCCTAAATGCCAAATATACAACGAATATTCTGATTGAAGGCATTATAGATTCATGTATGTCATAGGCAAACAAAGCCGACAACCAGGTGCTGAAGATTAAAAAAATGAAGGGAATATCCAGATATGCCGATCGTATTTTTGCTCCCCCTCGTAAAAAGCTATCCAAGATAAAACCTGCCACTGCTACCAAGAAAAACATATCATACGGCTGAACAGATAAATAGCATAGATGGCGTGGTAGTGATACCCCTATCAATAGTATAAACAATGCAAAAGACACTCTCGGGTTGACCATCAACACAAGGAACAGTAATCCCCCAAAAAAACTTGTAGCAAGAATTGGTTTGAAGCCGATTACATACAGCACCGCCGGAGAGAGAAGAACAAGCGAACCTATAACGACAGCATAATTAGAAAAAGGTCTTAAATCATGCTTATAGTCATTTTTACTTAAGCCAACATCTGAAAACGACATGTTTAAATAAACCGCTCTCTCACCAAATAGGCAACCAATTTGGCTCTTGTCCGGTCAAACTACTCCCTCATAATTGAAGCATTTAATCCATCCCCGGTTAATGCTTGTTGATAGACCCCTGTCATCGTTTTCATGAGGGCGGAGACAAAGTCCCGTCCCTGTGCGGGGGGGGATTGAAATCCGCGTAGAGGTCGGCTTTATGTCGCCCGTTCTCAAAACCGCACTCTCAACAAACTTGCACTTAGGATACTTTTTCAACAAGCCCCTTATCGTGGACATCCTCAAAATACCAGATTTCGGGAACTGTCACAATACCAAATTGTTCTTCTAATATGTTGAGTTTTGATATATATTTGTTCGCAAAAGAATCAATTCCGGCTACGGTAGACCGAATACGATATCAGTTTCAATGACACTCTGATATCATAACTTTCAGCCACCGCACGGAATACAACAGAAAGAAGTTTTGTCAATGCTTAGTAAAGATGATGTTCTCAAAGCCCTCAGCGCCATAAATGAACCAGATGCCAACAAAACTCTTACAGAGCTGGGAATGGTTGGCAATACTACCGTAGAAGACGGTAACGTAACAGTTGAAATTATTATCCCTTCACCGGATTACCAAAGAAAAGTTAAAGTCAGCCATGATGTCAAAGCTGTCATTGAAAAACTCGCTGATGTAAAATCTGTTGACGTGAAGTTGAACATAAAAAATCCACAGCAGGGCGAACAACAGAACAAGACACCGGATAAACAGCACTCACAATCTTCCAAATCCAAACCTACTATAAAGCAATTTGCCAAGAGGTATATAGGTGTCGCATCCGGAAAAGGCGGAGTTGGAAAATCCACTATCACGGCCAATCTGGCTGTTGCTCTTGCTCGCATGGGGCACAAGGTTGGTGTTTTGGATGCTGACGTATACGGTTTCTCTATCCCACGGATGCTTGGTGTTACCGAGCAACCTACAGCTGTTGACAATAATCTGGTTCCACCTCGCCTTAATGATAACCTTCAGGTAATTTCGATGGGTTTCTTTGTCAACGAAGATGAACCCGTTATCTGGCGCGGACCTCTTCTGCACAAGGCAATCACTCAGTTTATGACAGATGTGATTTGGGATGATCTTGATTTTCTACTTATAGATTTACCTCCAGGTACTGGCGACGTTTCCATAACGATTTCCCAAGCTCTCCCTTCAGCAGAGTTATTAGTTGTCACCACACCGCAAGCTACCGCTACTCATGTGGCTGGTCGCGTCGCTAAGATGGCCACTCGCACCAAGTTAAAAGTGATTGGCGTTATTGAGAATATGTCATATTACGAGAATGGTGACCAAAAGGAATATATCTTTGGTAAAGATGGTGGCAAACAACTCGCACAGAGTTTGAATGTACCTTTGCTTGGGGAAGTGCCCCTGAAGAAGTCAATCCGCGAAAGTTGTGATAACGGTCAACCTATTGTAACTGAAGGTAACCCTTCTGAAGTTTCACTCTTTATGGATATGGCTGAACACTTAGTTCGCCTTGGCGGCTGATAACTTGTTAAGATAAAGTGATTTCGCAAGGTGGTGTTTTTAGTAATGTAAAGAGACCGCCTTGCGTTGACTTGGATGAATATTTATCTGTTTCTATAACAAGCCACCTAACAGGCAGTTCACATTTATTCATTATTAATTGCACGGTTTGCTTGACCTCCAGCTTAAGTTTGTCTATTCATAGATGTGAAAGCTACTGAATTACAAAATGTTTACAAGTTGTGGGGTTTTTAATGTGATGTACCGTAATATGCTGTACATCTGTTGCTTACAAAAACAGCCGCAACTGTTTTTTGTTAATAAATATGTGGATAACTCGTGTGTCGGGCTTTCATAGAATAGATAACCGCCTGAACAGGAACAAATTTTGAAAACACAGATTGTGAACAACTGAGGGGGAATCAGTATGGATTTACAAGAAACTGTGAAAAACTCACAACAATGGAAGGATTGTCTTCATTACATCTCTCGGAGAGTAAAAGAACAATCCTTCAATACCTGGATCAAACCTATCCAGGGGGAAACTAATGGTAATGGCCAGTTTAAGTTAGCCGTGCCCAACCAATTTGTTGCCGACTGGATAGAGAGTCACTTCTCGGGGGTAATTGATGAAGCTTTTAGAGAAGTTCTCGGGCATAAATATAGCGTAGAATACGTTATAGCGAAAAATAAATCTATTGATAGTGGTGTAAATCAAACCAGTATTGATTTCAACCACACGATAGAAATTCCCGCTACCCGTCCAGAAAGCTCTCACCGCCACAACCTCAATAGAAAATACGGTTTTGACTCTCTGGTTGTTGGTGACTTTAATCAATTTGCTTGTGCTGCCGCTATGGCGGTTGCCGAGGGTCCCGGTCTCACCAAGTATAATCCGCTCTTCATTTACGGCGGAACAGGATTAGGTAAGACTCATATCGTGCAAGCTATAGGAAATGCTATTATCGATAGTTTTCCTTCCAAACGAGTCGTATACGCAACATCCGAGAAATTCACCTCGGATTTTATTGCTTCAATCTCAGATCATTCTATTTCAGCCTTTACCAGGGCCTATCGTAATGTTGATGTTTTGATAATTGATGATATTCAATTTTTCACTGGTAAGGAATCGACCCAAGAACAATTCTTCCACACATTTAACACGCTTCATCATCAGGGAAAGCAAATTATTCTTTCGTCTGATCGTCCACCTCGAGAAATCAAGGGTCTTGAAGAAAGGCTTTTATCCCGTTTCTCGTGGGGACTGGTGACCGATCTTCAAGCTCCCGACATGGAAAACAGAACCGCTATTTTGTATAAGAAACTTGAGTCAGAGGGGGTCGATCTACCCGAAAACGTACTTCGTTATATCGCTGGTAAAGTTTCAACCAACATCCGCGAGCTTGAGGGCGCTCTTATCAGATTACTGGCGTATGCTTCCCTTACAAACGCCCTTGTCGATCTGGAACTTGCAAAAAAAGTTCTAAGCGACACTATGGTTCAACGGAGAAAAGCAATTGATATTGATTCTATCCGGAAGAAAACAGCAGAGAATTTTGGGGTTGAACCTGAATTGTTGAAGGCTAAGAAGAAAACTTCAGAAATCGTATTAGCCAGGCATGTTGCTATGTACTTGTCACGCTCCCTTACAAAGAACTCTCTTAAAACGATAGGTGAAGCTTTTGGTGGTCGAGATCACTCTACAGTGATTCATGCATGTGATATTATTTCAAAAAAGATGTCATTAGACCCTATTTTGCGGGAGACGATTGACAAGGTATCCGCTTCTTTATTGTATTAACATTTTATAGGAAAACATGGTTGATAAAAATAAGAAGTCTGTGGAAATTATGATTTATGTGTAAAACTACTTGCAATGTGAATTAACTGGTGAAATCTTTGTTGTTAATTAGAGTTTATAAAAGAAAGTTTAAGCTGTTGCCTGTTAAGAGTTATGTATATCATAATAGACAGTAAAATGGAGTTGTTAACATCTTAACAGGTATTACTATTACTATATTTTTCTAAATAGACAAAGAAATAATAAATGAATCTGTGGAAACAATTGCGCTGGAGATTGCGCTGATGAAATTTACTTTACCAAAATCAAGACTTGGAGCTCATTTACAAAGCATCCTTCAGGTAGTACCAAGTAAGTCAACCTTACCAATTTTGACAAATATCCTAATAGAAGCTCTTGAGAGTAAACTAAAAATATCGGCGACAGACCTTGATATTTCAATAACTGTTTCTATGGATTGTAAGGTAACCAAAAAAGGTTCTGTTGTTTTACCAGCCAGAATGCTATCTGATATAATTCGGGAGCTTCCGGAGTCGGAAATAACAGTGGAAACATCCGCTCAGAGAGTTGAACTAAAAGTTCCTAACGGGTCATACAAAATTGCTGCTGTCCCACCTGAAGATTTCCCTAAACTTCCATCAGTTAATACGAAAAAAGAAATCAGCATAAATAGTCCTGATTTTATTGCGATGGTTCAGAAGACAACCTTTGCGTGTTCAAGTGATGAAACCAGACCTGCTCTTAATGGTGTTCTTTGGCAGACAAATGGAGACCGTATGCAGATGGTAGCTACCGATGGTCACCGGCTGGCGAAGATGTCTACTGAGAACAAAAAGCTTAAGGGAATGTTTGAAGATGTTATTATTCCTCCAAAAGTGCTTGATTTGATTCCAAAGCTTATTAAAGAGGAAAATAAAGAGATAGGAATCATTTTTGGAGAGAATAACATCATATTTAATTTGGGTGATACAATCTTATCCTCACGGTTGCTTGAAGGTCCATATCCCAACTTTGAGCAGGTGATACCTACAGATAACGATAAGAAGATGGTAATCAGTCGTAATGAATTAGCCTCTTCTGTACGGAGGGTGTCTATCTTATCAAACATTTTAACTCATCAGGTTAAGTTCTCTATCGGGAAGAATTCACTCACTTTGTCAACAACTAATCCCGACGTTGGTGGTGAGGGTATAGAGACGCTGGAATGTGAATACGATGGCGAAACGATTGAACTTGGCTATAACGCTAACTATATTGTTGAAGTACTTAATAAAATAGACAGTGATGAAGTAGTTTTTGAGTTGTCTTCATCGGTCTCGGCGGGACTTGTTTACAATACAGATATTTCAAAGGATGATTATCTCTGCCTGGTGATGCCTTTACGTTTGGCGGAGTAATGAACTAGTTAATTGATTTATTAAGGCAGATGGCAGCATCTGCCTTTTTTATATTCTAATCCATGTATATTGAATCACTCAAACTGACCAACTTTAGAAACCTCTCTTTTCTTACATTACAACCAGATAATGGAATCAATATCTTGTATGGTTCAAACGGATCCGGCAAAACAAATATATTAGAGAGTATTTTCCTAACCTGTCTGGGTCGTTCGCATCGAGGGGCTCAGGACATAGTTATGATCGCTGATCATGAGAATTTCTATCGCGTGGAAGCATCACTCAAATTGGAAAATGGCTCGCACTCGTGCAGTGTAGCTTATCAAAAAGGAACCGGGAAGAAAATCACAATCGATAAAGTTCCCGCTAAAGTTTCAGAGTTGTTTGGAAGACACAGTGTTGTTTCTGCGGGTCCCGAGGATGGTTTGATTATCAGCGGCGCTCCAAGTGTCCGACGGACATTTCTTGACACATATATTTCTCAGTTCTCTCGGGAATATCTATCCCGTCTTATTGATTATCAAAGAGCCTTAGCTCAGAAAAACGCAGCCCTGAAAAGCGAGCAGGATCCCTCCCCGTTTAATTCAATACTAATTCCGCTGGGAGCGGCAATAACACTTTCCCGCAGTAATTTTATAGGATACCTCTCAGAGATATCAGCCGACTACTACCAAAGAATATCTGGCAGCACAACACTAAAACTGGAATACCGATCCTCGGTATGTAAAAACAAACAGCCGGAAGAGATTGATGAAATCTTAAGTAGTTTTGAAATGCGAATACAAGATTACCGAGAACGCGAAGCTATTATGAGAACAGCCCTGGTTGGTCCTCACCGAGATGATTTACATGTTGCTATAGGTGATTACCCAGCTCGCACACATTCTTCACAGGGAGAAATTCGCACTGCCGCTATAGCTTTGAAGCTGGCAGTGTATCATCTGTTAAGGCGGGAACGACGAAGCACACCGGTTCTATTGCTGGATGAAATCTTCAGTGAACTTGACCCCGACCGATCATCAGCCCTGATTGAATCATTCTCAGATTTTGGGCAGTTGTTTCTTACTTCGGCAACAGACTCA
>QNAG01000128.1 GCA_003641415.1 Candidatus Zixiibacteriota bacterium
TCTTTTTTGCTATGGTCAACTTCTCCATTATAGTGGCTTGGTATAAATATTTGACTAACCAAAAATATGTTCTCTGGGATGCTACCAAGCGATGAAAGTATGTCACTTGATATCCGGTGACCTCTGGGCTGGGGCGGAAGTACAGGCGTTCACAATGATAAAGTCACTGGCAACCTTACCGGACATGGAGCTTTCAGCGATTATTCTCAACGAAGGTACACTGGCTAATAAACTTAAAGCAACGGGGATCAAGGTTACTGTCTGCGACGAATCCAGGTTATCCTTCATTAAACTGTATCGCACGATCAATCAGATATTGAATAACGATCAGGTAGATATAGTACACAGCCATCGCTATAAGGAAAACATTCTGGCCGGATTGCTGAAACGTGCTGGAACTGTTGGTCACTTGGTTAAAACGGTTCATGGTCTTTCTGAAGTGGTTGGGGTAAAACCTCAAATAAAGAGTCGTGTCTTCAGGATCATCGATGATTTTCTGACGCGTAGATACTTTGATAAAATTCTTCCAGTTTCTCATGATATTAAAAGAGTGCTACAACATCGTTTCGATCCTAGCCGTGTCATAACTATCCATAATGCAATTGACCCCGACATAATTAAAATAATCCGCTCACCGGAAACGATAAGAGATGAGCTGGGGATAAAACCTGACCAACCAGTTATTGGGACTGCTGGCCGGATGGTGCCAATTAAGGGATACGACCAATTCCTTCAAACAGCTAAGATAATACTTGAATCATCGCCGGATACAATGTTTGTTATTGCTGGTGACGGTCCTCTACTTGATGAGCTAAAACATCTGGCTTCAGAATTAGATATAGCCAATAAGGTTATCTTTACGGGTTTTCGTGAGGATATCATTGATCTGATTAACAGCTTTGATCTGTTCTTGATGTCATCATATCATGAAGGGATTCCGATGGTAATACTTGAGGCTATGTCCCTTGGAAAAATGGTGGTTTCGTTTGATGTCGGCGGGATCGGGGAGATTATAGATTCTGGCAGGTCTGGATTCCTGGTTAAAGCTGAGGATACGTCTGCTCTGGCTAATGCCTGCCTTGACATTATGGGCAACAATGAACTGAAAGAACAGATCGCATCGGCAGTTACAGATCGTATCAAAGATGAATTCTCAATCGACTCTCAGCGAGAAAGATTGGAGGAGATTTATAGCAGTTTAAATACAAGAACTCCTGTGAAGACTGATTTATGAATTAGAGACGAACAAAACTCATGAAAATCCTAATGATCACACACATATTACCATACCCACCACGAGGTGGTTGTGTTCAGAGAAACTTCAACCTGATCAAACAGGTGGCTGAACATCACGAATTACACTTGGTTACTTTTTACCGCCAGTCTCATTTGAAACCTCCAGAAAGCTTGGACGATTCAATTGGCGCTATGAGACAATACTGTAAGGAACTGCATGTTTTTCCTATCCCATCTGAGCATAGTCGGCTGAAATATTTCAAAACTCTTTTCCTTAATCTGTTCTCTTCAGAGCCGTACTCATCCGCTATTTATCGTTCATCAGGTTTCAAAAGTAAGATTATTGAGATGATAGGAAGATATGACTATGACGTGGTGGAGATCGGCGAGATAGGTTTGCTGAATTATGCCCGCCTTGCTTCGGATATTCCCAAATTATTGGTCCACCATAATATTGAATCCCAATTGCTCTATCGTCGAGCGAAAGTTGCATCTAATCCGCTGGTGCAATTCTATATAAAACTTCAAGCCTATCGCACCGCCCGTTTTGAGCAAAGAGCAGGGGATTTAATTGAATGTCATACTACCTGCTCCGAGACCGACAGAGAGATTTTGCTGAAGATAAATCCAGCAGTAAAAGCCATAGTAGTTCCCAATGGCGTTGACACTGATTTTTTTAAATCCACCAGGGAAGAGGTAGAACCAAACAGCCTGATATTTGTTGGTGGTTTAAGCTGGTTACCAAATCGAGATGCAATGATGTTTTTTATCAATGATATCTGGCCAATACTGAAACAAGAAATTCCTAATATAAAAATGACAGTAGTTGGTGGTAGCCCTCCCAACGAATTAACTACTCTATCTAAAAAAGACAGTAACTTTCTTGTAACCGGGTTTGTTGAAGATATTCGTTCCCTTATTTCCAGAGCTGCTATATATGTGGTGCCAATAAGAGTTGGCGGTGGCACCAGATTAAAAATTCTCGATGCTATGTCGATGGGAAAAGCGATTGTAAGCCACCCAATAGGTGCTGAAGGGATCAGTGTCACGGATGGCAAGGATATCGTGATAGCAGAATCTGCTAAAGAAATTACAGCAAAAATTGTTGATCTCCTGCAAAATCCGGAGCGCCGTCGGCAAATTGAAATACACGCCCGTCAGACGGCTGAAAATATATATGACTGGAGAAAGATAGCTCCGGTTCTACTTAGGGCTTATACTGAACTTGCAGCTCTAAAAGGTAAACCATGATTCCCTGGGTTAACAAAACTGTATTGCCACTTAGAAAAACATACTATATAATACATAGGATCGTTACAGGAGAAATATTCAAGTGACATCAAAAATCAAGGTTCTCTATGTCCTGAACGAGTTTATGTATGGCTCGAAAGTGCGGCGATTGTGTGATCTCGTGAGCGGACTTGACAAAGACAAATTCCAACCGGAGGTATGCAGCTTTGATCTGGGGGACGAAGCAACCGGCGAGGTTGAAAAACTCAATGTTCCCATGTTCCGTCTCAGACTGGTCCCCGAGAAGACTTTGAATCCCATATTCATCGGTCAGTTTCTCAAAAGTCCTTTCCAGGTACTCAGGAAGAAATATGATATTGTCCATTCTCTCTGTTACCAGTCGGTGTTCACCGAACCGTTGATTATCAAGCTGTTTTCCAGGGCGAAGTTTATCTATACCAAAACAAATCTGGAGTGGGAGAACCACTATTTCAACTGGCAGTTGAAATCCAGACTGGCTGACCGGATCGTCAGCATCTCCTGCGCCACAGACAGGATTCTGATAGACAACGGCTTCAGCGACAAGATAGTAAAAATCTTCTCCGGGCTTGATCTGGACCGTTTCAAGATCCAGCCAGAAAAAAGAAAGACCCTCCGTGATGAGTGTGGGATATCAACCAATGCCCTGGTTTATGGTTGTGCGGCCCAGATTATTGAGCTTAAAGGACATCTTACGCTGATCGAGGCGTTCAACTCTGTTGCTGAGAACCATGGCGATGCTCACTTGATGATCTGCGGCGGGAATCACGGTGATGCCTATTACCAGAAGGTTCTCGAAGCGATCAGCACCAGTCCGCACACAGACCGGATTCACATGCTGGGTACGGTGTCGGATATGGTCGGGTTCTATTCCGCAATTGACTGTTTTGTTCTTCCTAGCTGGAACGAAAACCTGGCTTACGTTTATATTGAGGCGATGAGCTGCGGTCGTCCGGTGATTGGCTGCCGGGACGGTGGCACGCTGGATATTATTATGCATGATGAAACCGGCTATTTCGTCGGGGTAGCCGATGCTGCTGACCTGGCAAAAAAAATGAAGTACTACGTGGACAATCGCTCGGCTCTGATCGAACACGGTAATGCTGGTAGATTGAGAGCCAAGAAGTTCTTTTCTAAAGAAGCGATGGTAAGAAAGCATGAGAACCTGTACGAGTCTTTACTCTCGCAATAACCGATCAGAATGAACAAGCTGATTACCCAAATATACGATCTCTGTCCGGCCTCCTTACAGAACTTGGCGATTACCCTCTACGGGCTCAAAATATACCGGCGGGAGTATGGGAAAAAACTCGATCAGCAACTCGCCCTGTTCGATCAGCAGGCCCGGTTTTCACCCGAAGAAATCAGGAATTATCAATCCGAAAAACTCAGGCTGATTATCAACCATGCGTATGAGTACGTCCCGTACTATCGCCGGGTAATGGACAAGCGGAAACTGAAGCCTGCCGATTTCAGATCAGTGGATGACCTGTACAAGATGCCGGTTTTGCCCCGGGAGGAAGTCAAGAAACATGGAGCATCAATGATTTCCACAGCCTTCAAACGCTCCAGACTGATTGGCGGCCATACCAGCGGGACGACCGGGTCTCCGTTATCATTCTATTACGATAACCATTCCTGTCTTATAAAAACTGTAGTCGACTGGCGACAAAAGCGATGGGCCGGTATTAACGTGGGCGACAAAATCGCCTTCTTTCTCGGACGAGTAGTGGTTCCGGTCAGCAGGGCAAATCCCCCGTTCTGGCGTAAGAATATACTCTTGAACCACCTGTTCTTCTCAAGCTTTCACATGTCCAAAGAGAATATGAAGGCGTATGCCGATCAGTTGTTCAAGTTCCGGCCGCAGGCAGTGGAGGGGTACCCATCGACAATATACATTATTGCCAGTTACCTACTGAGCCAGAACCGGACGTACCCGGCGAAGGCCGTCTTCACCTCGTCCGAGACTCTATATCCGCAGCAGCGAGAAACGATCGAGGAGGCGTTTGAATGTCGACTGTTCGATTTCTATGGCGCAGCCGAAAGAGTGATCTTTGCTACCGAGTGCGATCGGCATCGTGGGAAACATTTGAATCTGGATTACGGCATAACTGAAATCCTGGGCGCCAACCAGGAACCGGCCAAACCGGGTGAGTTGGGGCGGATGGTTTCCACCGGCCTGCATAATCTCGCCATGCCCTTGATCCGCTACCGCACCGATGATGTCAGTTCCCTCAGTACAGATTTGTGCCCATGCGGCTGTACTTTTCCACTCATGGCTGATGTCACCACAAAAGCTGAGGATATTATAACAACATTGGATGGTAGATATATCTCATCTTCCATACTGACTCATCCCTTCAAACCCCTGCAGGGAGTAGCTGAATCACAGATCATTCAGGAGGATCGTGGCCATATCATAGTGAAGATCATAAAAACACCAGATTATAGGGAAAGGAATACAGAGTATCTCATTGGCGAGTTAAAAAACAGAATTGGCAAAGATATGACAGTTGAGATTGAGTTTGTAGATTTAATTCCTCGCACTAAAGCGGGCAAATTTCGCTGGGTCATTTCGAAAGTACCTCTCGAATTTTAACCAAGTAGTTCAATAGTAAATTGTAAATTTTTTCCTTCAATCAAAAAAAACTACCCTTTAGCATTGTTGATCCGGATATTCTCAGGTAACAAATAGTTTAATCAATTGCGGTATTTAATGTCATCTGGTCACGCTTGGTACGCTTCTGACAAAAAAAAAGACAAACTGTAAAATTTGAACAGGTTAGAAAGTAATCTATTTATTGCCAATAAACGATAACGCATTTAATATCAATGCGTTATGACGACAGTAGAAAAGATAGCGGTTGGAGCAAATTTTGCTTAAATAGTTGCCGATAAAACAAATTAAGATCGTAATACTATAAATAATAGTAGAACTAACCAGGAATTCAATCTGATAAATAGGAAACGCTTATGCGCTATGTAATAATAATTCTACTTTTCTTGGCTGTCAATGTGTCGGCGACTACGTATTATGTCAAGACTGACGGCAATGACGAATCGGCTGGTACGTCATGGGCTACAGCGTGGGCGACTATCGACAAAACCGAGACAGGGATGTCTGGCGGGGATACTGTCTTTTTTGCTCCAGGGATTTATCGGGGGCAGTTAAATCCTGTTGGTGGTACGGCTACTGCTCCAACGTGGTATGTCTCTGGCAATGGCACTGACAACACGATTCCTACAAGCTATACCGGTCGGAGTAGCAGAGCGTCATTGTGGGGAAGTTATGATTTATCTGATTCGACATGGACATTACATTCTGGCAATATATGGAAATTAAAATTTACCCCACCTACATCCGTATCCTTTCAATCAACTATTTGTTATACTTTCTCTCAGATAAATTCTTCTTATGATACCCTTCTTCATCCTAAAACTTCTATGCCAACATCGGCGGGGGAGATATATTATGAAGATACCAATGATACTTTATATGTCTGGATGTTTGGCAATGACAATCCCAATAATTACGACACTCTTGAAGCTGCATGGGCACCTCCAGTATTTATTGGAAGTCAAGACCACGTGGTGCTTTATGGATTTGAAATAAGGTACGGACATCAATCGGGGGTTAGATTTGAAGGTAATCATGGCGATTCAAATTTAGTCTGGAATTGCTGGTTAAGGGGGTTTGGAAGCCAGAATGCGAATAATACGTCGTGTATTTATTCAGGGTCAAGTGGTGCAATTACTGTTGACACAAATTATGTTGGGTATGTTACTGGATGGGGAAACATAATACGGTCAGATTCGGTAAGTCTATGTGTTAACCCGTATATGACTATGCACCGCTATGGTATTGGTTTTTACGGTCAGCAGGCAGTAGTGGTTGAAAGTTGTTATATTGCGCCAGGGTTCTTCTATGGTATAAAATTTAAGGGAACTTGTTCTTTTGGGTCTATTAGGTATAACAAAATAGAGATGGCGACTGAGTGGGAATCGATGTCACAGGCTGCTATTAAATTTACCACACACACTCATTTTGATTCTGCTTATGGTAATATATGTATAGGTGATGGCCAGGGCGATGCGTTCGGGGTATATATTGAGAATAAATATGATACTACTACCAGTATGGTTTTTATGAATAATACATTTTATAACATCACTCGTATGGGGACGCTAATTGACCATCCGTATGAGAATGCCCAAACCATTAATGGTAATAATGTTATCAAATATAATGTTTATCATACAGTTGTTGGTTCACAGAATCAAAGTTCCTCTAATGGATTATTCTCTTGTCCTAATTGGGCTATTAACACAATAACGATTGATTCTAATTTATATTACAACACGGCTGGATATAGCTGGTGTCGCAACTCAACATATTATGATTCTACCGACTGGAAGGCATTGGGATATGACGCTCATTCATATATTCATACTGACCCAGGGTTTAACAATGCTGCTGCTGGGGATTTCTCAAGACCAAGCGCAAGCGATGAAATGAATCGTACTTATGGTGGGAGGACGTGGACTGTTTACGGGGCGGTGCAGCCAGATAGTTCGCAGCCTCTCGACGCTCCCACACTGATTAGCCCGGCTAATGGTACCACCTTCATAGTTGATACATCACAACTGAAATTGATACCATTAATATGGCACTCAGTTACCAATGCTGATGGATATCAGATATTGATCGCCAACAATAGTGACTTTAGTAGTTATCCTGATTCCTCTTTAGTAGTCATCGATACTACTGTTACTGATACGATTTTTGAAGCAGGCGGTTATGGTACTGCTCATCTGACCGATGGTTTCGGGACATATAACTATTGGAAAGTGAAGGTCATTTCCGATACCTGTAGAAGCAGTGTGTTTTCATCGACTAGAAATTTCTACCTTGTAGATGAGGCACCACCGGTAACAATTAAATAGGGCTTGGTGAATAAAGTTTAAGTCTTTATCTGTGAGGTGGTTGCAGGATTTCGGACA
>QNAG01000129.1 GCA_003641415.1 Candidatus Zixiibacteriota bacterium
TCTGTCAGCCCGCATTGTCGAAGTTGAGGCGTATATCGGTACTGATGATCCCGCCTGTCATGCCGCTCGCGGACGAACTGAGCGGAATGCCGTTATGTTTGGACCGCCCGGCTATAGCTACATTTACTTCATCTACGGTATGTACCATTGCCTTAACTTTGTGACCGAACCGGAAGACCGGCCAGCGGCAGTACTACTGCGGGCAGCCGAACCTGTCGATGGCATCGAACTGATGCAACAGCGTTCATCAAATAGCAAGCTTCACGAGTTACTCAACGGCCCCGGGAAGTTCTGCCGAGCCTTCGGGCTTGGCCGAGGTCAGAACGGTATTGATCTTACTGGCGGTGAACTGTATCTTGAGGATCGTCAAGAAGAAGTTGCTAATATGGGCCAGTCCTGCCGTATTGGAATAAGTGTGGGCAAGGACCTTCCATGGCGGTTTTTTGACAGGGAATCCAAATCGGTTTCCGGGTAGATGATGATGAGTGGCGTGATTGAAGGTGTGGGAAAGAGTCTACTTGACTGGCAAGCTGTGGGCCACTAAACCCAACGACTCAGCCAAAGGTTTAACAACATTTCCCAAGCTATAGGGTACCGCGGCAGTGCCGACGTGTTGCTTGTGTTCCCGCAAAGTGATAATGTCAATTTATAATATAGCCTTGACTGATGCTCGTTTTTTATTACATTCCTAACTCAATAATGGCGGTGTAGCTCAGTTGGTTAGAGCAGCGGAATCATAATCCGCGTGTCCGGGGTTCAAGTCCCTGCACCGCTATTTAATGCCCTGTAAAAACAATCAAAGCAGCGATTGACAAATCCGGGATATTTTCTTGATTATGTCATAATAGTTGCATACGAAACTGTTGCCTTAGTGACGATAGTTGGATTATGGTCGTGAAAAAAAACAGATTTGATGATGTTTTCGGTCGACTTAATAGTATAGCTGGAAAGTCTGTGAGACACTACCTGGATCATAATCTGGAACCAATATTATGTTCTCATAGAAAAATAGTTGAGTTAAGCCAGTTAGTTATATAACTATCTGTCCAATAATGATAATGAGTGATTAATGTGACGTTGGTGGTTATTGTGAGAATTATCCATCAGCATTAATCGAAAGCGACAAGTTAGATGTCGTAATATTGTTTATAGTGAAAGGTAGCTAATGAAAAGATCGTATAGAATAGCGTTGTTGGTCCTCATTATAGTGGTTGGTTTTGTGGTTATGTGGGGACTGCTTGGCCTGAAGAAGGATACAAAAAAACGGCTTCCGGAAGCTCGGACTAAAATCGTTGAGACCACAGTAGTTCAGTTAGGTCCTGTTCAGACAAAAATTACCGCATATGGACGGGTTACTAGCTCTCAGCCGGTACTGCTTCACGCCGAGGTCGCTGGTACGATTGAGCAGGGCGATATTCCCTTTAAGCCGGCCCAGTCGTTTTTGAAAGGCGATCTGTTGTTTAGAATTGATGATCGTCAAGCTCGACTTAGCTTAAATAGCATGATGAGCGATCTGATGACTGCCCTGGCTACTGTTCTTCCAGAGATCAAAGTTGATTTCTCTGACGAATACCAGGTATGGCAGGATTACTTCAACAGATGCCAGTTTGATACAAAGATTGAACCTCTTCCAGAGACAAACAATCCGAAGATTAAACTTTTTCTTTCCAGGTTCAACGTATATAAATTATTCTTCTCCGTTAGGAATTTGGAAATCCTGCTCGACAAGCACTATTTCTATGCCCCTTTTGACGGCTCTATCATATCGGCCAATATGCGTGTCGGCTCCTCAGCTCGAGTTGGTACGCTGCTTGGTGAGATAATTAACCTTGAGCAAATGGAGACAGCGATACAAGTGGCGGCTGAGGATATCCAATGGATTGATCAGCAGCAACCAGTTACATTTACATCATCTGAGATCCCCGGCCAGTGGACAGGGAAGATCACTCGTGTCGGAAGTGGTATAGACACCCGCACACAGACTATTCAGATATATGTATCTATGGACAACGGGCCAGTAACTCCACTGTTAGATGGGGTCTTCCTTGAGGCTCACATCACGGGTAAAAGCATAGACAAAGCCTTTGCCGTTCCGCCAAAATCGATATACGAGGATGGGTATGTTTACTTGATTACTGACGGCAAGCTAACACGCCGAGTTGTAAGTATTATCCGGCGGGAACCCAATCAAGTCATTATAGATGGCGGCATTGGAAATGGAGATACGCTGGTGGTGGAAGTTATGCAGGGGGTAGCACAGGGAATGTCTGCTAAATCAAAGATAACTGCAACTGAAGGCAAGGGACAGTGATGCGCAAAGCAATCGCCTTTCTCATTCATTATCCTGTCTGGGTAACCGTGCTCATGTCCAGCGTTATACTGTTCGGATTGCTGGCATTTACGCAGATGCGTTACTCCTTCTTCCCTGAAAGCCAGGCCAAAGTCATAAAAGTGGAGGTCGTCTATCCAGGTGCTGCCCCGGAAGAGATAGAAGAAGGTGTCATTCTAAAGATTGAGGAGAATCTTGATGGTCTGCATGGGGTAGAGCGAGTTACTTCCGTTTCCCGGGAAAACTCAGGTGTGGTCACCGTTGAATTGGTTCTGGGATCGGATATCAACAAGGTTCTGGCCGATGTCAAGAATGCAGTTGATCGGATTAACTCTTTCCCTGCGGATGCTGAAAAGCCTGTTATCTACGAACAGAAATTTCGCACTCGGTCGCAATCTCTCGGAGTCTATGGAGAAACGGATCTGTACAACCTGAAGTATCTGGCCGAGGAGTTGCGTGACGAGTTGCTGGCCACCGATGAGATATCTCAGGTCACTCTCACGAGCCTTCCAGCGCTGGAGTTCTCGATCGAGGTCTCCGAAACAGACATGCGCCGTTACCAGTTGACCTTTGATGAAATCCGTCAGGCTGTAAGCCAGGCTAACGTCAATATCTCGGGGGGAAAAATTGACACCGAAGACGAAGAGATTCTCATCCGTGCCTGGGGAAGAGGATACTATGCTGAAGATTTATTGAATATTCCAATTCGCGGTAATCCTGATGGTACTGTTATCCATCTGAGGGATATCGCAACCGTCAGGGAACAATGGGAGGATGTACCGACCAAGACATACTATAACGGCCAGTATGCGGTTGTTCTTGACATTGATCAGACCGAAGACGAGGATATTCTAGCGATCGCCGATCAGACAAATGAGATTATGACCAAGTTCAATGAAACTCATGAAACTGTGAAGGTTGCAGTTCTCCGGGATTTGACCATACCACTCAACCAGCGTATCACGCTTTTGGTCAAGAACGGATTGCTTGGTCTTATCCTGGTCATGATTTGCCTTGGTTTCTTTCTTAATTTGAGACTTTCGTTTTGGGTAGCAGCGAGCATCCCATTTTCATTTGCCGGAATGTTTATTATCGCGAATTTTGCCGGAATTACGATCAACGTTCTGAGCCTGATGGGTATGATTATCGTGGTCGGTATTCTGGTTGATGATGCCATTGTCGTGGGAGAGAATATCTTTGCCCATTATGAGCGGGGAAAGCCGGCCCTGAAGGCTGCGATTGATGGTACGCTGGAAGTGATTGCGCCAGTTTTCACGTCAGTTATGACTACGGTCATTGTCTTTACGGGTATGTTTTTCCTCGAAGGAAACATGGGTGAAATGGTCTGGCAGGTAGCACTGGTAGTTATCGCTTCGCTTCTATTCTCGCTTGTAGAAGCGTTTACTATCTTGCCGTCGCATCTGGCTCACTCGAAAGGTCTGAAGCCCCAGAAGAAAACTTCGGCAATACGTAAGAAAATCGAAGAGATCATTCTGTATTTCACCCACCACATATATGCTCCAGTGTTGCGAATGGCGATGCAGCGCAAGTGGATTGTAGTTATAATACCGCTGTTTTTCGTAATGGTCACTATTGGCCTGCTGGGTGGTGGCCTGATCGGGGCAACCTTCTTCCCGGGTGTTGATGGCGATGAATTTCCAATCAATATTTCCCTTGTTGCTGGTCGTCAGGAGGTGGACACTGATTCTTTGTTAGCGAGGATCGAGACTATCTGTTGGGAGGTTAATGAAGAGCTGAAGAACGAGCGCGAAGACGGGCTTGATGTCATCATTTCTATCAAGCGAGATATAGGCAGTAATGACTTTGGTGAAACTGGTAGCCACGCCGGCCGGCTGTTTATTCGCCTTCTCGATGGTGAAGTGAGAGAGATGGAGAGCTTTGAGATTGCCGATCGTATCCAAAAAGCAGTGGGTCCAGTGCCTGAAGCGCAGAATATTACTTTTGGTAAAAGTGGACATTTTGGCAAGGCGGTTTCGATAAGTCTTCTGGGGAATGATGTCGAACAACTAACCAAGGCTGCCTCGCTGCTTAAGACCGAACTGGAGGATTTTGCATCACTGAAAGATGTAACCGACAGCGATAAGAAAGGTCGCAGGGAGATAGATATAACTCTTAAACCTCGCGCTCATGCCTTGGGTTTAACTCTGCAACAAGTTGCCGGACAAGTACGTCAAGGGTTCTTTGGCCAGGAGATTCAAAGAATCCAACGTGGACGGGATGAAATCCGAGTGTGGGTACGATATCGTCCCGAAGACCGGTCAGACCTAGGGTTGCTGGATCAGATGCGTATCCGTACTCCCGACGGAGTTGAATACCCCTTTAGCGAATTGGCTGAATACACGATAGAACGTGGCCTTACTCAGATTAATCATTTGAACCGAAAGCGTGAGATTAAGGTTGAAGCCAATCAGGCGAATGTAAAAGAAGATTTGCCACCGATTATATCCGAAATTGAAGAGACAGTACTACCTCGTGTGCTAAGTCAGGTGCAGGGTGTGACCGCTCAGTTTGAAGGGCAGTCGCGGGAACAGAAGAAGATGATGAATTCTATGCGCGATGCATATACCGTGGCATTTCTTGCCATGTTCATCCTGATCGTCTTGGTGTTCCGCTCATATGCGCAGGCAGGCATAATTTTCTCGCTCATCCCCATCGGCATTCTTGGCGCTATTTGGGGACATGGTATCCAAGGTTTGCAGATAAGCATGTTATCAGCGACCGGCATGATGGCGCTGGCCGGAATTATCATTAACGACAGTATTGTGTTTGTTGACCAGATAAACCGTTTTCTTCGTGCTGGCCAGAAGGTAGAGGAAGCGGTATTCAACTCAGGAATCTCCCGTTTGAGGCCAATCCTGCTGACAACTCTTACAACTGCTCTGGGCATGGCTCCACTTATTCTCGAGACAAGTAAACAGGCACAGTTCCTGATACCAATGGCAGCTTCTATTGCTTACGGTCTGATGTTTGGCAGTACGGTTTTACTGATTATCCTGCCATCGACTTTTCTGGCTTTCAATACTGTGCGCGTGAGGTATGCCAGGATGTTTTCAGATGGACCGGTAACAGCAGAATCAGTGGAACCGGCAGTGAAAGAGCTCTCAGTTATAATTGACGATCCCAAACAGATAAAAGGAGTTGGCCATGCTTAAAATACTGATATTTCCAATGATTCTTCTGGCCACTTCTCGCAGTATATAACTGCTATGAAAGAATTGAGACAGGGTCAAAGAGGCTAAAATATCTATTTTGATTGATCATGTCCGTTTCTGTAAAGGGAAATTCTCTTTATGATTTCCATTTATTATGGATTGTCTGGGGCAGGGCCTCCCTCAAATAAATATGCTACAAGAAATGTCAGATCTCCCACATTGATAGATAGATCATTGGTGGCATCACCAGCTTGGATGGAAACGGGAGGTGGCCCACTCATGAAAAGAAATGAAACCAGGTATGTGATATCGGCTACGTTTATATCTAAACTATAATCAGGGTCTCCACGAAGTACGTTAATCATAGAAATAGTGGCTGGAATAAACCGTTGCGGTTCGTATTCCAAATAGGGAGAAGAAAGAGCTATATGGTAACTTTCGTTAGTTGAGTCGACATAATCGGCCTCTCCGCCGAGTGAATAAGAGTCAGTCGAGAAGTAGATTTTCATTATTTCACCAGAACCAACAGGAAGATAAGGCATGGAACCATCTGGATCAGCCTGTAAATCCACAGTGTATTTTTTTGTCCAGGGGTCTGAGGAAATTAAATTGATTCCATTGAAGTCCATCGTCCTCTCACCGAGTGTGATGGAATCCATATCCAGAAGTTCATTGCTGCCATAAGTGAACGGAATAACAATTTGGCTTAAAGGCTGAGAATTCTTAAGATTGACCGACATCGCTACTGGTTGCCCGGCGAATACTGAATCAGTTTCGAATGTTATCGTATCGGCGAGCAGAATGATGAACGCTGTTTCATTTCTTGTTATGAAGCCGTACTCAGTGTTAATTGTCAAAGATACATCGTACAATCCAGGATCGCTGTAGTAGTGGGTTGGATTTTGAATTGAAGATGAGTCTCCATCACCGAAAGACCATGACCAGGTAGGGGTTGAAAGGGTTGATTCATCGGTGAAATTCACAGTCTGAGGAGCTTCAGCAATACTGACATCAGCAGAAAACTTTGCCCCCCAACCCAGCGCTTCTTCAAGATTTAATACGCCCCAACCGTAGGTATTGTTGGGATCATCAGCGTTACTTGCTGCATCCATCAGTGCTTGTCTAATCATAGTTGGTGGAAAGCTTGGACGTGCTTGAATCAACAAACAGGCTGCTCCGGCTACTAGAGGTGTTGATAGAGAGGTACCGCTGGCGGTTTGGTAATCAACGTCAGAACTGGGAGAAGCACAAAAAGTGTTGGTGCCAAGGGCACAAACCTCCGGTTTAATCCGACCGTCATAGGTTGGTCCTCGAGAAGAACTATTGGAAATGGTACCTACTGAGGTGACATTGCCCACACACAGAATGTCGAAAGCATCTGCAGGGGCGGTGATAGTCCCGCTTCCAGGGCCACTATTGCCAGCAGAGTTACATACCACTATACCAAGTCCGGCAGCGGTGCTGGCAGCAGCGGAAGTAATTGCAGTGAGACCATCCATGTCCTCATAGGTATACCAGCCTGAATAACCCAGCGATGATGTAATCACATCAGCGCCTAAAGTATCCACCCACTCAAGAGCGGCGACCCAGTTGTCCTCTTCTACTTGCGTTTCGCTACGAACATCCTCTGTTTTGCACAAAATGAAATTTGCCCTATAAGCCGGACCGTATATTGAACCATCCTTTAATCCTCCACTTACCGACCAAATATAAGTTCCGTGGTTCTGTTGACTGCTCCAATCTTCAGGCTCATTGGCGGTGTTACTGTCACCGAAGACGAAATCCCACTCAGCCAGTACTCGTCCCTCAGTATAGTGAGCCGCAAAGGCTTCGTGAGTTTTGCGGAAACCTGTGTCAAGTATAGCAAGAGTAACTCCAGAGCCATCAAAGCCCTGGTTATGTGCAAACGGAACAGTGATCTGTTCCAGTTGAGCTTGTGCCCCGCCATAGTCAAGAACA
>QNAG01000130.1 GCA_003641415.1 Candidatus Zixiibacteriota bacterium
ACAAGGATACTTGCTACCGGGAAAGCCCACAAAAGCGCCTACATTAAGAGCGGCCTTTTTCTCTTTCACAAGATTCTTGTACAGCAGAGATGTGCGTCCCTGTCCAAGATAGTCGGTGAGTGCTTCAAGTGCCGGTTGGTCAGGGTGCGTACCCTCGGGAACATGCCAACCAACGATGTAAAACGGCTGGGCCGGATCCTCGATTACAACTCGTCGTTCACCAGCCTGTTCCGGTTCCACAGTGCCCAGACGCTCAGGAGCAGGTTTGAAAGGCATGCGCTCCCAGTACTTCTTGGCAAGTTTGAGGACGTCTTTGGTCTTAACGTCCCCAACGATGGCGATCGTTAGATTGGATGGGATGTAGTATTTCTGATATTGCTCTGTGGCGGCCTCACGAGAGTAATTCTGGATATGACACATATGGCCGATTACAGGAATACCATAAGGGTGAGCTTTGTATGCCACACATAAGAATTCTTCGATCAATCGCCCGATAGGATTAGATTCGCTGCGCATACGGCGTTCTTCAGCCACTACGTCACGTTCCTTGTACATCTCTCTCAGAACGGGGTTGAGGAAGCGTTCCGACTCCAGAGCCATCCACAGTTCAATCTTGTTTGAGGGGAGGCTGAAAAAATAGACTGTCTCGTCATTAGAGGTAAAGGCATTCAGCCCCACGCCACCTTCCCGTTCGACGATATTGCCCAACTCGTTAGGTTTTACATATTCATATGAGGCGTCACGAGCAGAATCATAAGCGGCTTCGAGAGTTGCTATTATTGATGAGTCGGCAAAGCGACCCTTCTTGCGTTCCGTGCGCAGTGCCAAGAATACAGAGTCTTCAACTGCAATCAGTTCCAGTTCCTTTTCGATGTCCTTAGTGCCTAAAGTAGTAGTGCCTTTGAAAGCCATGTGTTCAAGCATGTGGGCCATCCCCGTGTATTCCTTCGGGTCGTCTGAGGCGCCTACATTGGCGTAGGTTAAACAAGTAACGACTGGAGCGTCGTGGCGCTCCATGATGAGCACCTTGAGTCCATTCTTAAGCGTGTATTCGCTTACAGAATTCTCAAGTTCCGAGAAGTCAAAGGCTGAGACGGTGACTGTTGCCAGCATCATCAGGCAGAACAGCATTATTGCTGGTCCGGGATTTGTATACTTCATGTTATCCTCCATGAAATGAGTAGTATTAAAGCTTATTGTTGCGAATAAAGGGCTAACGAGAGAGGGTGTCAAGTTCATACTGGTAGAAAGCATATAGGATCAGTATTCATAGAAGACAAACTAAGAAACCACTTCCACGAAAGAGAAATCAAAGGCTCGGTTGATTTTACTGTTTATAAAGTGTTAGTGAAAGAAAAATTTTACCACCAGGAAATAAGTTTCGGTTTGAGTGTGTGTGGGAGATGTTTGTTTTTGGGGATTACGCGGGCTCTAATCCCAAAACGGCCAGACTCGGTACAAGTTACTTCTCCCGCAAAGGTATAAAAGCCTTTGGTGTCCGGTTGACCTTCGTCGCTGTTATTGAGCAGGGAAGCAACCACTGGCGTGTAGTTCTGTATCTCTTCTTGGGAATTTAAGTGACCGGAGATCATCTCTACCAGAACATCGTCAGGAGAAATGTCTCCAAGGTGGATCTTCATGGTCACGGGGAATTTCTGCCCAACATAGACAGTTGACTCGAGTTCGGGAATGTTTATATCCTCTATGACGATATTGTTCCAATCTCTTGTTATATGCTCAAGCCATGCTGTAACGGAACGAGCAATGGAGAAATCATTTTCAGATAGCTCTCGACTATGTTTGATTGCAGGAGCGTAAAAATGCTCGGCGTAGTTAATCAGCATATGATGAGCGGAAAAACTTTGACCGGCCATTTCAATCGCAGCTTTCATTTTGGAAATCCAGTGCAATGGGACTCCGTTGTCATTGCGGTCATAGAAGAGAGGTATGACCTCGCTTTCGAGGGTATTGAATAGTATTTCAGATTCCAATCGATCCTGGATTTCAATATTATCGTATTCTTCACCGTTGCCTATTTTGAAACCGGTTTCATCGGAGTAACCCTCGTCCCACCAGCCATCCAGGATGGACAGGTGCAGCGCGCCGTTTAGGGCAGCTTTCATACCAGAGGTGCCTGAGGCTTCCTGTGGTCGGCGAGGAGTGTTCAGCCAAACATCAACACCTTGAACCATATACCGGGCAACATTGATATCGTAATCCTCAAGAAAAATTATGCGATTGCGGAAACGTTCCTGAGAGATATAGCCAACAATCTCTTTAATAATTTCCTTGCCGGGGGTATCCAGTGGATGTGCTTTTCCAGCCATGATGATTTGCACTGGACGATCTTCATTGTTTATTATCCTTTCCAGTCGATCAGTATCGGAAAAAATCAAGTTGCCTCGCTTATAGGTTGAAAAACGGCGAGCAAATCCAATTGTCATGATGCGTGGGTCGAGTAGCTGTTCTGCTTTATTGATTACTAGTTGTGAAGCGCCACGTCTGGTCAACTGCTGTTTGAGACGTTTGCGGGCAAAGAACACTAACCTTTCGCGTCTGCGGTTGTGAGTTCGCCATATTTCGGCATTTGGTATCTTATGTACCCTTTTCCAGTGTTCGGGTGCACCGGGATGTTCAGTATAAGATGCTCCAAAATATGACTCATACAGTTCCTGCATATCGTGTGATATCCAAGAACCCAGATGGACGCCGTTGGTGATAGCGCGGATAGGAATTTCCTCGGTAGGCAGTTCAGGCCAGATGTTATGCCACATATTGCGTGACACCCGACCGTGGAGTATTGACACTCCGTTGGCAAATGCTGCTGTTTTCAGGGCTGCCACTGTCATTCCAAATGATTCCGTGTCGTCGTCAGGCATCACACGGCCCATGGAAATAAAATCTTTCCAAGATATCCCAAGCTCCGAAATAAGACCTGATAAATATCTATGAATGAGAACGGTATCGAATTTTTCATTTCCGGCTGGAACAGGGGTGTGGGTCGTGAAAATGGTTGTGCTCCATACGTATTGTTTTGCCTCCTGGTAACTCAGATGATTCTCCTGCATCAGGGAACGAATCCGTTCAAGCGTCAGAAACCACGAGTGACCTTCATTGAGATGAAAAATTGAGGGTTCGATACCAAGCGCTTTCAAGGCACGTACACCACCGATTCCAAGAATGATTTCCTGGCGAATTCGCATGTCTTTGTCACCGCCATAGAGCACTGAAGTTATTTCGCGGCATTTAGTTGAATTCTCTGGAATGTTGGTGTCAAGCAGGTACAGCGGAATAAGTCCCACACTGACCTTCCATATCTGTAGTTGCACTGGAGTATCTCCCAACATTACGGATACTCGTAGTGGCTCATCGTTTTCATTTCTAACAAGCTGAACCGGCATATGATACCAGTCATTTTCCTCGTAACGTTCTTGTTGCCATCCATCTGAGGAAAGGAACTGCCGGAAATAACCGTAACGATACAACAAGCCCACAGCCACCATGGGAATCCCCAGGTCGGAAGCAGATTTAAGAGTATCACCGGACAGAACCCCTAAACCCCCAGAATAAACCGGCAAGCCGGTATCAAGTCCATACTCAAGAGAGAAATACCCAACAGTGCTTCCGCTCAGGTCACCGTGCTTGCTTTGGAACCAGCGTTTTTGACTGAGATATTCGCGGTATTTAAGGTGTACTCGATTCAAGTTGGCTACGAATCCATCGTCATTTGCTGCTCTCTGAAGTGTTTCCTGAGAGAGTTTGGAGAGCATCTCAACCGGATTCTGATAGCATTGTTCCCACATTTCGGGGTCAAGCCGGATAAATAGCTTTACCAAGTCCCAATTCCATGAATACCAAAGATTCTGAGCCAGTTCTTGGAGAGCCAGGATACGCTCCGGCAACTTGGGCAATACAAGAAATTGTTTCAGGCGCATAGAGATTGTCTCACAATAAACCGCATTTCGTCATTTATTTCCATTAGTCCCTTAAAGTTGGTTGCGCTTATCGTAGTGGAGGAAACAACTGTCTGTTACTATTAGTGATGCTTGGATACAAGCTTCTGACATTGCGTAAGTAAAGCAAAGAGCTATCCGGGACAACTTTCATGAATTTCTCCAGTGTTGTTATAGTTTGTTTCCAAATTCACCGGCCTATACTATTAAGTATCGCCTAAAACAATCTCAATTTTACGTTACTTCGTTTGTCCAAGGCAACAAAAAAAGGTTACTTTAAATGATGTTGTCTTTGATTTCGCATGTAAATGAGTTAAAGATATATGTCGAATATATGAATATAGTTTTAATACAGGTGAAAAAACATGTTGGCAATGGCAAAATATTGTTAAATCTTTAGAATATGAGAAAAAAGATGAAAAGAATCGGTGTATTAACGGGCGGTGGGGATTGTCCCGGACTGAATGCTGTGCTACGAGCTGTAGTTAAAACAGCAGACAATGACTATGATGTAAAAGTTATTGGTTTCAATGATGGTTATGAAGGATTGATAGAGAATCGTTACCGCGAACTCAGTAATAGGGATGTTTCCGGTATCCTGACTCGGGGTGGTACGATTTTGGGTACCTCGAATCGCGCTGACCCTTTCCGCTATCCGGTGCTGCAGGGCGAGGAGTATGTCTACCTGGATCGATCAACCCAGGCGGTTAGGAATTTTGAAGCTCTTGGCCTTGATGCTCTTGTGGCTATCGGTGGAGATGGTACGATGGCTGCTTCTGCTGGAATGATGGAACTGGGGTTGCCCATTGTGGGTGTGCCTAAAACTATCGACAACGATCTGGTCGGAACTGATGTAACTTTTGGATTCGACTCAGCCGTGGTAACAGCCACGGATGCAATTGATAAAATTCATACTACTGCCCAATCTCACCACAGGGTTATGATAGTCGAGGTAATGGGGCGCTATGCTGGGTGGCTGGCACTCAGTTCCGGTCTGGCAGGTGGTGGCGATATTATCCTAATACCGGAATTCCCTTATGATATTGAAGCTGTCTGCAATGCTGTCAAAGAACGTAACGCCGCCGGCAAACGTTTCTCTATTGTGGTTGTGGGTGAAGGCGCTCATCCGGCAGGTGGTGAAATGGTGGTGGATCGCAGGATAGAGACATCTCCCGACGCCATCCGTCTGGGTGGAGTATCCCGGCAGGTGGCTGCCCAGATCGAGGGTCTGACTAATCTTGAATGCCGGGTAACAATACTGGGTCATCTTCTTAGGGGTGGCTCGCCCACGGCTTTTGATCGTATTCTTGCTACTCGTTATGGTACTGAAGCGGTTCACATGGTGATGCGTGGGGAGATGGGGCAAATGGTAGCTATGAAAGGCAGTAATATCGGCTCAACTCCCATGTCAGAAGTAGCCGGAAAGCTTCGCACCGTTACTCCCGACCATCCATTAGTTAAAGCGGCCTTATCGTTGGGAGTCTGCGTTGGCTTGCCGATGGGAGTGCCAATTGAAGAATCACTGGCGGAGGAAGCTACAACATAGGAATCATATATAATTTTGCATAATAACCGATTTTTCGATCGGTGTCACCTCATATTGGAAATAGAGGTTATACGTAATTGATTACACTTACCTTTCACGGTGCCGCTGGGACTGTTACCGGGTCCAAATATCTTATCCGAGTTAATGACCGCCAGGTCATGGTTGACTGTGGAATGTTCCAGGGGCGACGTAGTCTCCGCCAGAAAAACTGGGAACCTATGCCATTTGTTCCAGCTGAGATCGATGCAGTCATTCTCACCCACGCGCACATTGATCATATGGGGTATTCCCCCAAACTTAGGAAGGAAGGATTCTCTGGTCCAATTTATGCCACACCCCCTACAGTCGAGATTGTTCGCATGTCACTGGTTGACGCTGCCCATATTCAAGAGGAAGATGCTGAGTATCGCAATCGAAAAGGGTTGACCCGCCATAAGGTGGCTTTACCGTTGTTTGACAGCAAAGATGTGGAGGAGCTTCACGATCAGTTTGAAGCAGTTCCGTTTGGCGATTGGGTAACAGTTAGTAAAGAGATCAGGTTTCGTTTACATATTGTCGGCCATGTTCTTGGAGCGGCCTGTGTCGAGATGATTCTCAACGATGGTCACCGCGAAGTCTCAATTTTGTTCTCTGGTGATATCGGGCGCTATGGAAATCCACTGGTTCACAATCCGAGTCCCCCGTTACAGACTGACTATCTGGTATGCGAATCCACCTATGGCGGGCGTATCCATGAGCCAGAAGACCCCTATTACATCTTCTCCGAGATCATCAATGATGTTATTAAACGCAAGAGCATCCTGCTGATTCCGGCTTTTGCCATCGGACGCACTCAGCAGATTGCCTATCTTATCCACGACTTGATTGAAAACAAGCGCATCCCTCCTATTGAAATACATATAGATTCACCGATGGCGATCAGGTCGACAGATATCTATGTAAAGTACGCTGATTATCACAAAGTGGATATCTGTAAACTTGGGGGCAAAAAGTGTATTCTTAATGGACAACACGTGCATCTGCATCGTAAACGCAAATCATCAAAACTCCTCAATCGGCTGGATGGTCCGGCTATTATCATGTCTGCCAGTGGTATGATGACTGGTGGACGTATTATGCACCATCTGATCAACCGCCTGCCCAAGTCAGATAACACTTTGATGCTGGCTGGTTTTATGGCCGAGGGAACACTGGGACGAAAAATAGCTGATGGTGCTAAAACTGTCTACATTCATAAACAACCGGTGGAAGTGAGGTCAAAGCTCGTTGAGTTGCATGGGCTTTCTGGGCATGCCGACTATCAGGAAATCCTCCATTGGCTGGAACCATTATCAAATGCGACTAAGAGAGTGTTCATCACTCATGGCGAGGAATCGCAAAGCGCTGCTATGGCAGAGCATCTGAAAGAAGAAAAGGGTTGGGATTGTCACATTCCTGTCCTGCACGAAACAGTTGAACTATAAGTCGAAATAGGATTCCACTTGATGAAGAAAAAACTGACCCCTGCCCAGATGTCCAAGCGATTGAAACAATCACCAGCTTACAGGATTGCTTACAAGGATTACGAATTCCTTGATTCCGGGTATGCTCGTCCGGCCAGACTTCAATTAGAGCTGCTCAAGCCGGAAACTATTTTTCGACGTGAGGGAATAACTTCAACAATAGTTTGTTTTGGGGGAACACGAATAATGGAGCCAAAGAAGGCCAGGGCTAATGTACAAAAAATTGAAACTAAACTGAAACGCCGATCCAATGACAGGGAGCTGCGTGAGCAGTTACGGGTAGCCAAATCAGTCCTGTCCAAATCTCGATTTTACGATGAGGCCCGTGAGTTTGCCAGACTTGTCTCTATTGAGAGTCAGAGCAATGATAATCATGAATATGTAGTAGTCACCGGTGGCGGGCCGGGGATAATGGAAGCTGCCAA
>QNAG01000131.1 GCA_003641415.1 Candidatus Zixiibacteriota bacterium
CGGTTTGAACTGTTTATCGCCGGTCAGGAAATGGGTAACGCTTTCAGTGAACTCAATGACCCGACGGATCAGATGGAACGTTTCATTCAACAAGGGAAGGCACTTGAAGCTGGTGACGATGAAGCTCAACCGCTTGACGATGACTTTATTACAGCTTTGACCTATGGCATGCCCCCCACAGCCGGGCTGGGATTTGGCATTGATCGTTTGGTGATGTTATTGACTAACCAGCACTCGATTCGTGATGTCATTTTCTTTCCGCAGATGAGAGACTTGAAAGAAGGCTCGGTTCCGGTATCTAAAATTCTATCTCAGATTATCTCTAATGAAAAAGATGAGAACTGAATATAGATTGAAAGTACAAGACATGCTATATTCCGGTCACACTCAATCAGTTTGCATTGATTGTGAGTTGGAGGATAGGTGTTTTAGTGTGGCAACATGTGCATTATGGGAGGACGAGTTATGATGATTTAAGTAGGGTGTGGGGAGCAAAAAATGAATTAAGAAATGGTTTAGGAGTTATTGATGAATATTTTCGTTGGAAATCTTTCGTTTGATGCAACTGAAGACGATCTTCGCCAACTTTTTGAACAATATGGTGAAGTCTCTTCAGCTAAGATAATTAGCGATCGTCTCAGTGGTCGGTCACGCGGGTTTGCTTTCATTGAAATGCCTGATGACGGTGCTGCTCAGAGCGCCATTGACGGACTTAATGGTAATGATCTCAAAGGACGTGAAATTAATGTCAACCAGGCTCGTCCACGCGAGAGTGGACCTAGAAGAGGCGGCGGGGGAGGTCGCGACAGATACTAATAGCCAGTCCGACACATGACACATATTATTGATAGTCTGTGTCCGACAATATTACTCAGAAGCCGAAACCATAATGGTTTCGGCTTTCTTATTTTTGGGCTATAACTTTATGATAAATATGTCATGAGCGCTCAAATCCCCTTGCTGTTACGCATGTCAAATGTATATTGGACTGAAAAAACCACAGGCTTCAAACCTGTCTCGGTGGCTTAGCCACCGACAAGCGGAGGTATTATGGATTACCGTATTGAAACAGATACTATGGGCGAGATGAAAGTTCCATCCGACAAGTACTACGGCTGTCAAACTGCACGTTCGCTGCATAACTTTCGTATCGGTGGCGAGAGAATGCCACGTGAACTCATCCGTGCTCTTGGTATTCTTAAAAAGGCTGCGGCTAAAGTAAACGTAGAGTTGGGACTACTGCCCAAAGAGAAAGGCGAGCTTATTATCAAAGCGGCAGATGAAGTTATCGAGGGAAAACTTGATGAACATTTCCCGCTGGTCGTCTGGCAAACCGGTTCCGGTACTCAAACCAATATGAATTCAAACGAGGTTATCGCCAACCGCGCTATTGAGATGGCTGGCGGTGAACTTGGTTCGAAAAAACCTATCCACCCCAATGACGATGTCAACAAAGCCCAGTCATCGAATGACACCTTCCCCACAGCAATGCACATCGCAGCCGTAGAGGAAATCCATCGTCGATTAATCCCAATGGTTACTCAATTGCGCGATTCGCTATTGAAAAAAACTGAAGACTTTAAGGATATCATCAAAATTGGTCGAACTCACCTGATGGACGCTACCCCGCTTACACTCGGGCAGGAGTTCTCAGGTTACGCTGCTGCTCTTACGCTTGGCTTGGAACGGATCAATGATTGTCTAAAGCGGCTCTATCCACTGGCGTTAGGGGGAACAGCCGTAGGAACTGGCTTGAATACGCATCCCGAGTTTGCTGTCAAATCAGCCGCAGCTATTGCAACAATAACAGGTCGACCATTTGTTACTGCTCCGAACAAGTTCGAGGCTCTGGCGACGCATGATTCTATTGTGGAAGCATCCGGCGTAATGAAGACTCTCGCTTCCTCGTTGATGAAAATCGCCAACGATATCCGCTTTCTGGGTTCCGGACCGCGTTGCGGTATAGGCGAGCTGTCTCTTCCGGCTAACGAGCCGGGTTCTTCAATTATGCCCGGCAAAGTCAACCCGACTCAATCTGAAGCAATGACGATGGTGTGCGCTCAGGTAATGGGTAACGATGTCACGATAAATATCGGTGGCGCCACCGGTCATTTCGAATTGAATGTTTTCAAACCAGTGATGATCTTTAACCTGTTACAGTCGATTCGTCTACTGGCCGATTCATGTGAGATGTTTGAAAAGAACTGCGTAGTTGGTATTGAACCCAATGAGGCCAATATCAAAAAGAACCTGAACAACTCATTGATGTTGGTGACAGCACTCAATCCGCATGTGGGCTATGACAACGCAGCCAAGATCGCCAAAACAGCCCATGCCGATGGTAGCACGCTCAAGGAAGCAGCTATGAAGCTGGGTTTGTTGACAGCGGAAGAATTTGACGAAAAGGTTCGCCCTGAAAATATGATCGGTCCGAAAAAGTAAGTGGTAGTCACCCGACCACTCAGGCTCATTTTAAATCTTGACGAATTAATAGAAACCAGCTCTCAAAGCTGGTTTCTTGTTAGTTATCATCATTTCCGCTTACGCAACCGATTGCACAATATGTGCCATAGATAGCATTGCAGCTAGCACTCTCTCTAGTTTGTGTGAAAAAAGGTGCTTGTTTCCATTAAAAGTTATTTTTATTAATGCTGTTACATGGTGTGTACCAACCGGTTGCAAACTGCTCATATAAATAGATAATGAGATAACCCAGTTATGGTCTCTTGGCAATTCTTTTGCTATATGATGAAAAGGAGAGAATCTACTTATTGATTTCTATTGAGAGCTTAACTGAATGAACGGTGACATTAACAACGCAGCAAATCAGGGAAACGATTACTCAGTTACTCTTCCCCGGACGCAAGTAAATTACGGCATAGCTGCCAGTGTAAACTCCTCCCAAGCCGGGACAGTGCCTATTGGGAATTTTTCGTTTGTCGAGCATCTTCGACATTTCTCTAACGAATACATTCATGGTTTGCTATTTGTGGCATGCACACTTATCTTTACATTAGTTATACCAGCAATTGTGACAAGACCTGAGAGGGTTAAGGCTATGGGCGGTCGTTTTTGCAAGAGAGGGCTGGATATTTTGGGGGCATCTGTTGGAATTCTGCTGTCCCTGCCAATTCTTATCGTAGTTGCAATACTTATAAAGTTTGATTCTCGAGGTCCGGTTTTTTACACCCAGTTGCGAGTTGGAGAAAACCGTCGCAGGAGAAATCGACGGTATCATCAAAGAAGTGATTCTGTCGACCATCGTTCGCGGGAGCGTCGACGTGACAATAATATGGGGCGTCTTTTCAAAGTGATCAAGTTCCGTACTATGGTTAACGATGCCGAAAAGAAGTGTGGTCCTGTGTGGGCTACCAAAAATGATTCCCGCATCACGAGAATCGGACGTTTCCTTCGCAGGACTCGCCTGGATGAGTTCCCTCAATTCATAAATGTTCTCAAGGGGGATATGTCATTGGTAGGACCTCGCCCAGAACGCCCAAATTTTGTGGCTGATCTGTCAACCAGAATCAATAATTATACTGACCGTTTGGATGTCAAACCAGGTCTTACCGGACTGGCTCAGGTCGAGACTGGCTATGATTCGGATTTTGATTCAGTGATTAAAAAAGTCGACCTTGATCTTGAATATATCCGCACTTGGTCACTATGGGCAGACATCAAGATTCTCATGAGAACGGTGATAGTGGTTATCACTGGTCGGGGAGCTTATTGAGGGCGAACATACCAATCATCAGAAAATAGCAAGGTCGCAATATATTTAATGTGGCCTTTTTTTATGGCTTGTATCCAATAAATCTATATCTTACATTTGTCGATAAATCAATTTAGATGAACCAGCAAACTTGCTTGAAGGTATTATGACGCTAAAAAGGACTTTGGCGACTGCAGTTTTAATCCTGATGTTATCAGCGCTGTCCTGGGGGCAGTCAACGATTCAGGGTGATCTTACAGTACGCTCCAACCCGCCGGGAGCCCAAGTCATTTTGTCAGGAGATGCTATAGTCTCTGGTGTGACACCAGCTCGGTTTGGTCATCTCCTTATTGGTGACTACAAGCTTACCGTTAAGAAACACGGGTATGAAGAATATAACACTCACCTGGTGCTCGATCCGAGTAAACCATTTGTGGTGGATGTGACTCTTTCTCCAAAGACTCGTTTCAAAGCGGCAGCCCGTTCCCTTTTTATCCCTGGATGGGGACAGAAGTATACTTCGCAAAACACCAAAGCTTTTTTACTCGCAGCTGCGGCTGTGGGAGCGAGTGTTAGTTACTACTTTGCAGATAAGCGTTTCGATGAGAAGTATGGGTACTACGAAGATAGACTGCGCGAATACGACTCTGTGGCGACTAATGGAAACATTGCCGAGTTACGCAGTTTGAAACCGCGATTGGATGCCGCTCAGGACAAAGCTTATAGTGCAGAAAATGTCAGACGTGCAACTGCGGGGATTCTTGCGGCAGTCTGGATAGTTAATTTCATTGATGTTCTGTTTTTCTTCCCGGAAGAGCGTGGTATTTTTTCGGTCAAGGGCTTGACACTCGAACCCACCGCCAATGATGGTCGTGTGGGATTGGCTATTACTACAGAGTTTTAGGTGAGAATAATGAATATGAAATTAATCTTTCTGGTATCGCTGACAATACTCATGGTTGTTGTTGGAGCCTGCGACAGGTACATCGATTCTCGCGACCCTGTACGCTCAGTGCCTCAGGATGGTCCTGTACCATACAATTTGAGGGTTTTCGTCAACCATCAATCCGTTACCGTGAGTTGGGATATCAGCGGTTCTTCCCCTGTTGGCAAATACCGTATCTATGTTGCTACTGAACCCGAAGAAAGCGATGAATTTAATTTCATCCTCCTCGATTCCACAACAAATACAACTATTGAACTTGACGAACTAACTATCAACAAACGTTACTATTTCCGCGTGACAGCAGTATCGACATCCGGACTTGAGTGGGAACCATCGGAGGTTACAAATGCCCTGTTTACCTATCTTTCAATAGATATTGAGCATGGCAGGGACCGTGTCAACAATCGTTCAGTTCAGATCCAGATTAGCGCTCCAGCCCAGATATCGCATATTATGATTTCGGAAGATGAGACATTCGCATCCGATAACTGGATTCCGTTT
Organism: Candidatus Zixiibacteriota bacterium; assembly: GCA_003641415.1. Taxonomy (GTDB): domain Bacteria; phylum Zixibacteria; class MSB-5A5; order GN15; family FEB-12; genus B120-G9. The sequence goes on from QNAG01000131.1 coordinate 5,160, forward strand.
GTCGGGACAATGGCTGATTTTGAGTTATCTGATGGTGATGGCGCCAAATGGGTATATGTCCAGTTGCAGTTCAATGATGGTTCGCTAACTGGCGATATCCTCAGCGACTCTATTATTCTTGATACAAGAGCTGTTATCGATAGTGTCTTTTTCGGAACACCAGCCAATAGCGAGTATTTTGTGGCAGGGGAAACAGTTACTTTCGGTGTGGCGACCAGCGAGAGTGGTGGAGAGGCAAGTGTGTCTTTTGATGGTGGCCTGTCAGGCGCTATTGTTCTGTATGATGAGGGTACCGGAGCTGATCTCACCGCCGATGACGGTATCTACTATGGCGACTGGATTGTCCCCACATCATATTCACTAGATCATGGTGAGGTAACCGGCCGTTTCACTGATGAAGCCGGCAACAGCGCCAATGATCGCACCGCGGCCAGGTTGCTAACAATATTCACAATGCCCCAGGCAGTGACAGTTTCCGCCAATTCTTTTTCAACGTTTCAGATCAATTTGATCTGGACTCAATCAATCAGCAGTACGGAAAACTTCGCTTCGTATCGTATCTATCGCGACACATCGCCGACAGTGTCAGAGTCATCTTTTTTGGTTAAGAATGAGACTAACAGAAGTACAACCAGCTTCACCGATACTCTTCTCGATGACAACACGACCTACTACTATTGTGTTTATGTCTATGAGAAATCCGGTCTGAGTGCAGCCTCTAAGATAGTTAGCACCACAACTCTGCTTAATACCATTCCTGAACCGGTGGAGCTGTTCGCGGTTGATAACGGCAGTGAGACAACAACCGAATTGATGTGGACCATAAGTACTGAAGCGGATTTCGAGTCATATCAAATCTATCGTCCCAACACGGCGCTGACATCTCAACCGTCTCTTAGTCATTTCACTACACTTGTATGGAGAGGGAATGATATCAACACTATACAGAGAGCCAACATCAGCCTGACCGCAGCTACTGATAGCTCATGGTACTTCGTTATATACGTATTTGACAAACATGGAGAGAAATCTGCCGCCAGTAATGTTGTAAGTGTTCTTGCACCACCGGTTTCACCAGAGGAGTAGTCTATTACTCTATGAACGTAATAGAAGGCATCAACCGATTAATTGCACTCTTTATCGAAGTGTTCAAGCAAGTAGGGCGAGGGCGTATCTGGTTGTGGTTACTGTTATATTTTATTTTGCAATGGCTGATCCTTGAAGCTCACAGCGAGTTTCCATTACCGTTTCTCTATGGTCTTATCTCTTTTTGGACTGGCCTGTTCGGTGAGCAGGTTGCAACCGGTTTTAGGCATTACCCGGGGCATTTCCTGCTATTACCATTTTTCTTTGAGTGGGCCAGACTGATATTTGGCCTTATCGTTGAGGGCTTGATTCTCGGTGCAGTGTCATTATTATTCTACGAGAGTTTTGTAAGTGTACCCAGGGAGGACCGCTTTCGATTCCGAGAACTGCTACCACGCTGGATTCATCTGGTACTGGCTTATGTTGTGCTTAATGGGATACTGATGGGGCTCGGCTTCATGCTTCCCGACCTGATGGAAGGGGTACTGGACCACTCACCTCGAAGGATTGCGTTCTTCGAATGGGTATTATTGCCATCGTTGTATGCAGTTGTAGTAGCTCTGTTGCTGGCGGTGGTACCATCAATTGTAATCTATCGTGATAATATCTTTCAAGCGCTGGGACGTTCCCTGCGTCTGTTCATCCATAACCCAATGACCTGTCTGGTGATATCCGGAATAGTGTTGGCTGGCCCGGTTGTAATCGCCAATATCTCCAGCAATCCCGCCCGTATTGTAGATAATTTCAAACCGGAACTTGTTTATTGGGTCCTGGTGGTGGGGCTGGTTATTGATATGTTTGTCCATTTCGTATGGATGGGGGCTGCGGTTCGGCTACTTTTGGCCGAAGAGGAATAACTGTTTTCGTTTGCAAACGCTGCTCTTGGATTGTCGTAGAGAAGGTATTATCAGGTTGTTGAAAAACATATTGTTTTTAGCTGAGTGTAATGGATGTTCCGTGTATCCTTTGGGACTAGAATAACTCTCCAGCGAAAGGTTCGTAAGATGCGCGGCACAGATAATGATCAGCAGGCGATGTTTAGTTATATATCCTTGGAATGCCGTGTTCCCCAGGACCACCCCTTGCGTACGATTCGTCGTATGGTAGACCGGGTTCGATCCGGTTTATCAGGAGAGTTGACGTCGATGTATTCCCACACA
>QNAG01000132.1 GCA_003641415.1 Candidatus Zixiibacteriota bacterium
AATTGATTTGAACCAGAATAACACCTCCAATCCATGAACTACAGTGCGAACTTTTCGAGTGAACTCTTTTCGATTATCATGAAGGACTTTGTAAGTTCCAATAGCCAATGGCTCAGATACTGTTCGAAAACCTCTTCTTTTGGTAAGGATTGGCATATAGAAATCAGACGACATATTATTAATCCATTCATTACAGAGCGATTTTCTGATAGCAAAGAATGAGCCGCTTACTCCCACCAGTGAACCGACCCTGCTTTCTAACTCTCGAAGCATCATTTCATAGCGGACATAAGCGCCCTCACCCTGAGATTCGCCTTCACCGGAATCTATCCTGTCTTGTCCGGAGACACATCCGACCGCAGGGTCTGCAAAATTTGCGATAATTTTGCGAATTGCGTCGGGAGCCAAGAAAGTGGTAGCATCAGAAAGCACTACTAATTCGCTGGAAGCATGTTGAATACCACGGCCCTGACCATGATGTTTGCCATGTCTTTTGGGCATAACTAATAATTTAATGCCACGATCGGCAAAAGTTTTAACAATCTCGTCCGTACGATCAGTGGAAGCATCCGAGACAACAATCACTTCCAACTTATCCTTAGGATAATCAAGCTCAAGGGTATTTTCCAATTTATTCTGTATTCGAGCTTCCTCGTTATACGCTGTGATTACAAGACTGACATTGGGCAGTGTATCTTCTTTAAGCACTCTATGGGTATATAACGGTGAGATTAGTTTAAGAGTAAGAAAATATCCAAAATATGCCCAGAAAATCAGGAAAACTGAAAGCCAGAATATTAACTCGAAAACAATCATCACGCCTTGTTTATCATCCTCTCAAAAAGAACTTGGTACTTGTCAATCATAGTTTCCATCGAAAACATGGCCCGCGCTTCTTCGTAGCCGTTTGTCCCCATAGATTGTCTAAGGCTGCTATCATTCGCCAGTTTTATCAGGCGATCAGCCATTATTGATTCGCCTCCGTGTGGCACAAGATATCCGTTTTGACCGTCGGCAACGACCTCGCTCACTCCGCCAACATCGGTGGCGACAATCGGTTTGGCGGCCGCCTTGGCCTCAATGATTGATAGCGGCAATCCCTCTGAAATCGATGTAAGGACGAATATGTCTAGTAGATATAACAACTTGGGGACATCTGTTCTAAATCCAAGGAACAGTATTCGGTCAGTCAGGCCAAGCAATGCCACTTTCTCTTTCAAAGGATTGGCAATCTCGCCATCTCTTTCATCTCCTATCAACAGGAATTTTATCTGAGGATTCTTCTTGCAGACCAGAGCAGCCACTTCAACAAGATGATTGTGACCTTTTGGGGGATCGAAGTTGGCCACGTTTCCGATTAAGATATCCAATTCTCCGATACTGAGTTCCTTTCGAAGATCATCCAGTGTGGATTCGTCCGGTTGGGGGCGGAAGTGAATTCCGTTTCGAATAATCTCAATGGAATCAGCGGAATACTTTCCCTTTGTAATATATTCATCTTTCAAATACTCTGCCACTAGAACATGCCTAGTGGCAAAGTTGCGCGTAAGGAAGTTCTTAATCGTTACAAATCTCTCTTCATAGCCGGGCATCACCAGTTCGTTGTGGACGGTTGTGATAACCGGAATCCGGGCCAACATTCCAACCATCGAGCAGTACATATTTGCTCCTGGAAGATGGGAGTTTATCAGGTTAATCCGCCTGTCTCGGCAGAATCGCCTGAGCCCCATGACGAATCCAAAATCAAAACTCCTGGTACTCTCCATCACGTGAACATCAACGCCGAATTCCATTAGCTGATCCAATAACCATCCCGGTCTGAACAGAACGACCGATACGTTGAACCGATCACGATTGAGATTCTTGGCAATATTCAGAACGACTGTTTCGGCGCCACCTGGGACACTCGACTCAGTGACGATAAGTATGTTCCGTTTACGATTCATGAATGAGCTCTCAGTATACCCCTTCGATATGACAAGCAAACATGGATTTAGAGAATCGCCCAGATGGACCCAGAGTAGCTCCCTCATTCATGTTTATCCTCCGGAGAGCATACCGGTCAGGGAGAGATTCTTTAACATCACATCCAGTGACTGTAACAGCGCAATCATAACCGGTTTTTTGTACTAGTTCTTTGATTTTAGCATTGTAGTCACCATTAGGGTATGAGAACAAAGTTACTGGCTTGTTCAGTTCGGATTCAATTGTCTTTTTTGATTCAACCAATTCTTGCTCTACCTGTTCCAATCTGATATTTATCATCAAGTCGTGCGATTGTCCATGCGAACCAAAATCTATTTGGTGCTGGTTCATTTCACGCATCTCATCCCAGTTTATAAACCATCGCTGATTGTTCCACTTATCTTTATCAATTCCACCTGTTCTTTTTATCTCATCAGCAACCATTTCAATTTGGCTTATATTCAAATGCATCAGCCTTACCATAAAGGAGGAGGCATCAGATGCGGTAGCGTCAAGTTTGTATTTCTCCAGAGTAGGATTATCCCTATCAAGGTCATTTTCGAGGACAACTTTTTTGAAAGCCGCTATTGCCTTGTCTGGCCAGATACCATCTTCTCCCAACAGAAGGCTAACTTGAATAAAGATTGGCAGTTGATTCGATATAATCAATTCAGTCGGCAGAAAAATGGTGGCAGGGATACCATGCCGTTTTAGAATAGGAAAAGCATTTGTGTAATTATCCAGCCAGCCATCATCGAAAGTGACCGCTATTGCCCGATCCGGCAACGGCTGATCCTCTTTGAGAGCAATCGAGATATCACCAAGTGAGACTGGATTGTAATGCTTAGCAATGAATGCCATCTGTTGATCAAAAGTAGATTTTATAACGCACATCCCGGGTTGGGTGTCAGCTTTTTTATGGGACTGATTATCCAATACTCGATGGTAAGTAAGAATATAAAACTTCTTTTTCGGTTGGCTCTTTCGTCCAAACCAGACATAGAGAGACAGTAGTCCAGTGTAGAATAGAAGTCCGGAAATAAGTAGTTTTATTGTACGACGGATAATTGTCATTCTTTTATAAATCGGTTAAGGTGGAAGTCATCTTGATAATATCTGTCTGGCTGACATAAGGATGCGTTGGCAGAGCAATCAGGGTATCAACTACCCGCTGTGAGCCGGGAAAGCTGTGATTGTTCTTAACCAGGTGAGATTCAATATCAGGTATATTCGCTATAGTCGATGGATACATTGTAGAGGCGATGATTCCCTTTCTTCTCAGAGCAGTCACAGCTTGATCACGGGTCTTGCGATCTTTACAAAGGAGAGGAAGGCGAAGATAGACAGGGAACTTATCCTTCGTGTAACCGGGAATAGTGAAGTGATCTGACCCTGCCAGCCTCTCAAACAGTTGTTTGCTGTTAGCAAGACGAACATTATTGTATTCAGGGAGATAATCTATCAGCATAGTAGCCACAGCCATCTGAAACTGGCTGAGGGTTCCTATTTCAAACGACTCATCGAACACAGTTTCACCAAGTCCAAGAAAGGGTATCATTGATGGTAACCAGTAACAGTGGGGATGTAAAAGATTACTATAGAGGAAAAGCTTGATGCCATAAATAGCTTCACTAACCAAACCCGGTCGAGGGAGAGTGCGCATTAAATTAGTCAGATACTCAGCGATATCCTCCCGATCTGTAACTATTATACCGCCTGAGTAAGCGGTCATGTTTTTGCCCCGATCCAGACTATAAAAACCGATATCGCCCTGTAAACCTAATGCTTTTTCACCAAGTCGGCCACCCATAGCCTGAGCGGCATCGTCTATGAGAAAAGTGTCGTTGCCCCCTATAACTGATTTGAGTTCTTCCCAGTTCGAGGGTATACCAAACAGGTTGCAACCAACTATGCTCAGCACGTTTTCCATCGAGAGTGTTGATAGTTGATTGTAGTCATAGTCCAGCGTTACTGGATCAATATCTATCAATCGTACTTTTAGTCCGGCTCGAATAATGGCTGCTGCGACTGAAAAGCAGGTATAGGCAGGAATTACTACCTCAGTTTTTACAGGGTCACTCATTTGAGCCAGCACCTTGAGAGTCAAAGTCAGACCTGTGCGACCAGAGTTGACAAAGTAACAATACTTTGCTTTGGTTAGATGATACAGTTTTTCAACCAACAGCTTTTCTATATCAGTCTGTCCCAGACGTAAATTGATTGCTCTTAACAGATCAGAATAATTAACAGGTGTTCCAGCTGGAGACAGAAGACGAAACATCAGCAATCTCTCTCTTTTTCATTGCTCTTGAATCTTCTTGTAAATGTCATCATGGAAAATTCCTGATAACTTTTGGTCCAAGAATATTAGCCACCGACAAGGGGAGCTTACGCCAGAGATTGATGAAAATCCTGTATTTTTCATTATCCGGATTAATGGCCGGGATTTTGTCGCATCGATTCAGATAATATTGCCAGTGAAGTTGTTTTGGTTCGGGGACCCATTGCTTTTTAAATCGATATGTATTTGAGTCAATTGTCGAACGGCCAAAATCAAACCAGTTATAACCGTTCTCGCAGCCGCGGCGGATTACTCCCCAGTAAAGAGCATGATTAGGGCAGAATTTCAAAATATTCGAATATGATGCGGCTGAAGGAACATACAATTGATCAGCAAAAGATATTATAAGCCCCCCAGCTATTACTTTATCATCTTTTCTTACTAATATTATTTCAGCCGAGTTACCCAGATGTTTGAGGATTGATTCAAAGAACTTATATCCCCAAACCGGAGTTCCAAGCTGATGCATCTTCCAAGAAAACACTTTATAGAATTCTGGGAGTTTATCTATTGAGCCAAATTCGGTTTTCAACTCGGATTTCTGAGCTTTACGAATCTGGTTACGCAGTTTAGCGTTGAAACTTTTCCAGATAAGTTCTGAATCAGGCTGTAGTGAAAGCTGAAAAGTAACTTTGTCGGTTCTGATTGGCAATTCGGAAGTAACAGGGTCAACAGATCGAAACTCTATAAACTCTGCTTTCGTTTCTTTAGCTATACGATTTGCTTCGTTAAGCAAAGCCTCTGTAGCTATTTCAGAATCAGCCAGAATCCCCCCATAATCAATCCATGGCATAGATATCAGATATTTTGTTTGCCACCAAGTTTTGACAAAAAAAAGCGGTAATACTCCGCAGATATCTGAACCACTCAGAGCTACCAGATAGAACGGTTTGTGACCCAGACCCTCGGCGATTGCCAATCGCCAGCCAATTTGATGAGCAATGGTTGCCTCTGGTCTGCTTAATACAAACTTATCCCACTCAGCGTGGTACTTATCTGAGTATGGTACAACAGTAATCAATATTCACCCTGTCTCAACCAATCGGTCGTTGTTAGATGATTCTCTCGCAGACTGAGCTTGTGTAATATGAAAAAGCGCAACAGAGAAAAGGAACATTGTCCACAACTGAGGATAATAAGCAGTAGATAAAAAGGTGCCAGTGACAAGAAAGGCAACAATTCCCCCCATGATAGAATTCGCTATTTTGTGAATTGTCTCTTGATTTTCAAGGAACTTCCGCTTTTGAATTTTTAACAGACCTGTTAAAGCCAAATATATCATAAAAAGATAACAGCCCATTCCCAGAGTTCCAAGTTCAGCCAACACCTGAGGAAATGTGCCATGAAAAGTTCTGCCCCATTGTGTATTTGCATCTCGAAAACCTTTGATATACTCCGGCATTCTTATCCCACCGTTATCAGCTCCAACACCTGTGACAGGATAATCAATAAACATCCTCACTGAAGCTTTCCAGTAGTTAATACGAGTCTGAGCCGTCGATTCAGATGTGTCAGATATAGTTTGCATATCATTCCAATACTCGTCAGGTGCAAAAAATATAACTCCCAATCCCAGCATAAGAACCAGACTAAATCCTATGATCCGTCGCTTGGATTTCATAATACAAAATAACACAACAGCTACCAGACCAACTGTCCCTCCCCGAGAGAGACTTACTATTACTGCAGAGACACAGGCAATAAGAATTACCAGATAAAAAATCTTTGCGCTTGGTTTCTTAGCTCCCATAAGAAAAAAATAGGCAAATGGGATAAATACATTCATAGCCAGCGCCAGATCGTTTTCATCACCCATTAGAGATCCACCAACGAAACCACCGGTCAGGATTGCTTTTATAGCGAAGTATAAATGGACTAATAGTAACACCATGATAATGGTATTCAAACGTTTGAGCGAGTTAATAACATTGGTACCGATAAGGAATATAATGAACCAAACCACCAGTACGATAAAAACATCGTACGCATTTCTATTGTTGGTTGCTGTTAGAACAGTGGTGGCAATTACAACAACAAATCCAAGGTAACCCCAATTTAGATTGTGCCATTTAATTCCTTGACGATTGATTATTAGATATATCACCCACGAAAAAAGAGTTGTTGCCTCGATCAGAATCGCAAGGTGCATAGGTCTCAGGGCAGGGATAAATGACTCCAATCGCATGTAATCATAAAAAAAGAAAGCAATAACTCCCAAGTGAGGATTGAGTACCATTATCAATGCTCCAACTGCAGCAGGGAATAATGCAAGCAAGATGAATTGAAATTTGTATTCTATAAACGGTAGACCAATCCCAAAAATAATTGATATCCCCACAACCGATAGAATCAGAGTCCGGTTAAAAGTGAGAATGTTTCGTGTTAAGGGCACTGTTTTAAGAATCGAATTGATATCTGGATTGGTTGGTTGACTTTTGCTTGTTTGGTTATCCATGCGATTCTGTTCCGGAGTCATTTACTAAACCACAGCCAATGTTTAACTATTCTAAACAGTTGTTGTCTTATTTCTACCAGTTTTGCTATTTCATCAGTTGTGTAAAATCTCGTGAGATGCAACAATAATGGGTACGAAAGAGCTATAATAAATTTCACTCCTAAACTTAACATAATTGGTTCCAGTTCAATAAATGAAGCAAGAAAAAACAGACCAATAGCCAATACAGCCATTTTTGCTAAACGTCCGAACTGGTATGGTATATGATATAGTTTCTGAGCAATAGGATAGATAGTTACTGCCAATAAAAAGAAGGAAATAAATGTTACCAGAGTGGCCCCCCAGACATTCAGTATCGGGATAAATAAATAATTTAAGGCTATATTAACAACGCTCACTGCTAGAGTACAGAAGCCCAGATATTTGGTCTTTTTCTTTATTAGGATACCAAACTGAACATAGGAATATATGCCATAGAAAATATACGCTGCCAGAATAGTTGGCACATACATATAGGCACTATGATACTGTTGGTCAGCCACAATGACGATGACATCCTTAATAAGAATAGCTATCCCCAAGCTGACATAAATAAGCGCCAAGACAAAATAAGTGAAAACATAAGCGTAT
>QNAG01000133.1 GCA_003641415.1 Candidatus Zixiibacteriota bacterium
AGCAATAAGTTTACCCTCAACAAAGATAAGGAGGCGGTCATACTTTCGCGCCGCTGATGGATACTGAGTAATGTGAATCTGGATCATACTCGGGTCGGCGCGCCTCAATAGATGCAACTCAGCAGCCAGAGCTTCACGGCCCGGCTGGTCCAGAAAAGAATCCGGCTCGTCGAGGACAAGAATTTTTGGTTCAGACACCATCACCGAAGCGAGCGCTACGCGTTGTTTCTCTCCGCCGGATAGTTCCGATGTCAAACGTCGTTTAAGGTGAGAAATTGAGAAACGATCCAGTGTCGCTGTTATGCGTTGCTCCATCTCATCTTGAGGAACACACCGATTTTCGAGGACGAAGGCTATTTCCTTTTCCACAGTAACTGCTACCATTTGATTATCTGGGTTCTGGAACAGTATGCCGACATCATTACTCAAACCGTTGTCGCTACTTCCGATACTGACCGTTCCCCGGGATGGCTTAAGCAATCCAGCGACGAGTCTTGCGAAGGTAGTCTTACCGGACCCATTAGCCCCCATGATACAGACAGATTCGCCGGGCTGGATATCCAGCGACAAATCAACAATGGCCGGTCCGTCCTGACCACTATAGATATATTCAACTTCGTTAAAGTGTACCATAACATAAAACCGATGCCTCAAAAAATGGCATCGGCTTAAAATCACAAGGGGATTGTTTTAATCTTCGAAAGAGACATCCAGATTACGAGTTGCGCCTACTTCATCGAGTCGCCGCACGGGAGTGTCGTGAGGTGCAGAGGTCACAATATCCGGAGTTTCGCGCGCCTCTTTAGCTATCTGTTTCATTATTTCGGCAAATCTATCCAGTGTTTCCCGGCTTTCGGTTTCTGTTGGTTCGACCATTATTGCCTCCGGCACAATCAGGGGGAAATAATTGGTCGGGGGGTGTACTCCGAAATCCAGAAGGCGCTTTGAAATGTCTAATGTCCGTACACCATATTTCTTTTGAGGCATTCCGGAAACTACAAACTCATGCATGCAAGGGACATCGTACGGCAACTCATAATCCTCGCGGATAAGCTCTTTGAGGTAGTTAGCATTAAGTACCGCATTTTCACTAACGCGCCGCAGACCCTCGCCCCCAAGGGTACGAATATACGCATAGGCCCTTACCATCATAGCGAAGTTACCGTAAAAACTGTGCAACCGTCCGATAGATTTTGGCCTATCATAGCTATAAAACAGATCTCCTTCGGCATCCTTCTCGAGTACCGGGTATGGCAAAAACGGATCCAGTTCAGCTGTGACTGCAATAGCGCCTGCTCCCGGACCACCACCACCATGAGGGGTCGATAAAGTTTTGTGTAGATTGAAGTGCATGATGTCAAATCCTACATCGCCGGGACGGAATATTCCCATGTGAGCGTTGAGATTGGCTCCGTCCATGTACAAAAGACCACCACCCTCGTGAACGATTTCAGCAATCTCTTTGATGTTAGTTTCAAAAATGCCGAGTGTGTTGGGGTTGGTCATCATCATGCCGGCCACATCGTCATCCATCACTTCGGCTACAGCTTTCGGAGAGATGATGCCCTTATCATTCGACTTTACCATAACCGTCTTAAAGCCTACTGAATTCACCGAAGCCGGGTTAGTGCCGTGAGATGAGTCAGGAATAATGATTTTAGAGCGTTGGCTCCCTTTATCAAGGTGGTAAGCATGCATGATCAGGAGACCGGAGAATTCCCCATGGGCACCCGCTACCGGCTGTAAAGAAACTGAAGGGAATCCGGATATCTCGGCAAGGTACTTCTTCAAGTTCCACAATAATCGTAATATCCCCGACGTGCTTTTATGAGGCGCTAATGGATGACATTCAAGGAAACCGGCAAAGGATGCGGCAACATCGTTGAGCTTGGGGTTGTACTTCATTGTACACGATCCGAGAGGATAGAACCCTTTGTCGATGTGATGATTCTTTGTTGACAGAGAAATGAAGTGCCGCATGGCTTCTCCCTCGGTCACTTCCGGCAATGATGCTGCTTCACTCCGAAGGAATCGGGATGGAATAGCAGAGAGGATTTTCTCCTCGCTCTTATTAGTATCCGGCAGAGTGTACCCCTTACGCCCTGAAACGGATTTCTCATATATCACAATTGCATCATTCATTCGATCGCTGGTCCTCATCAACCTTCTTTTTCTCCTTTAGAACCTTCTTTTGATTCTTCCTTTGGCTTTTCTTTATTTTCCTCACCCTTGAGATTGCTAATTTGCTTCTCTACCCATTCGACATCTTCCGATTCGGGGTAATGCTCCACAAAAGCTTCAAAGGCAGTAATTGCAGTGGCAGTATCACCTTTCCTTTTGAAGATATAGGCTCGCCAAATTTCAGATTCCTCTGCGAATGGGGTTCCTTTGAAATCTTTCATAATCGCTTCATAATCTTTAATGGCTCCATCATAATCCTTGTTCCGATAGGGTACACTAGCCAGAGCCATACGACTTTCGCCGCTAAGCGAATCGATAGGGTCTCCAGTATCGATCACTTTTTGGAACCAACTCGAAGCTTCTTCCTGTCCCCCGCGATATTTATATTTCTCACCTATTTCAAATGCTATTTCACGGGTGAAATTGTCAGCATTTTTAGCAAGTAGATCATCCAGAGTACCAATGCCATTACTATAATCACGAAGCTTCTGAAGAAATGCTTCCGGTTTCATATAGCCCACAACGCGATCAATTTCTTCCCCGTTTTTACGAATCATAACTGATGTAGGATAAGCGGAGATATGATATTTTTCTGTTGTTATCGAGTCAGCTTTACCATTTATCTTTACCAAAGCCATTTCGTTAGTGAAAAAGTCAATAACCATAGAATCTACGAACACGACCGTGTCCAGTTTCTTGCACCAGGGTCAAGTGTCCGAATAGAAATCAATCAGGATATTGCGATTATCCGTAATTGCAGACTTAGCTGAATCAATTGAAGTATAGTACAGAGCTGATGATACCGCAGTCGAATCACCGTCGGCTAAAGCCATAGATACAAACATTACTATGATTATCACTATCAGCGTTAGTTTATTCACGGCCTCTCCATTTTCTCAATGTGCTGAGGTTTTTCTATCAATCGTTGGGAGTTATAAAGTCCTCTCCTAAAACGGCTTCCAAAATAATAGCTGATTCAATATCGAACTCACGCGGCACCAGAATGACATTCCCTATAGAGCCTGATTGTCCCAACCCTGAGATAAAATCCAACCCTTTTCCGTGCGCACTAAATGATGACGAGACAATCATTGATGGAATATTATTGAAATCAAGGGCACCCTTAGCCAGTTCGGATTTGATCTGAGAACTGACCATGCCAGCCACAACCCAACTATCATCCAGTGTGACAGCAGCCGAAACCATAGATGGCAATTCGCTAACCAAGTCTACGCCACAATCTGGGCAAACACGTATTGAGGGATTATATTCGTAGCGACAGCGTGGACAAAAAGGCATTGGTTACTTCTCCCTCTGTTGCCAATTGTCGCCCAAGGTTATCTCTAACAATTCTTCTGCTTCGGATACACTTTCGATTGGTACCGAGATTTCAAAAGAAGCTCCCTTAGGCTCATAGATTGGATTCAAGGGAAGACCGGCATTCCCAAAAAAACCTGACTTTGAAATAACTACCGCCTGAATACCCTTAGATTTTAACATCTCCACGGCGGAATCAGCCCACATGCGGTTTTCTATAGCGCCTATCATTACCCACTCAACATCTTTTGTAAACAACTCGAAGCCACATATGTGGCAATGTGTAGGGTTACCTTCCAATTCGCTTTTACATTTAGGACAAATCACTATTTACCAAGTTCCTTCAGCCCCTTCACCAATCTATCAATCTGGGATGTGGTTCGCTTTTCAGTCAGGGCTATGATAAGGCAGTTTTCATGGTCGGGATACCATTGCCCGGCATCTACCCCGGCCAGAATTCCCTGTTTAGATAGTTCATTTATTATCTCTTTAGCCGGTCGGGGTGTCTTTACAGCAAATTCACGGACAAATGGTTGATCACAATAGAGTTGAAAACCATCAATCTCCTTGATTGCCGCAATTGTTTGTTGTGCTTTCTCGGCAGACAATAGAGCAACCTGCCGCAGACCAGTCTTACCCAACAAAGTCAAATAGACAGTGGCTGTTGTGGCGCAAAGAGCATGATTAGTGCAGATATTAGAGGTAGCTTTCTCTCGTCGGATATGTTGTTCTCGAGTCTGAAGCACTAGCACAAAACCGGTTTTCCCATCAACATCAGTTGTCCTACCGGAGATACGCCCCGGCATATTGCGAACAAGTTTCTTTCGAGTAGCGAAGAACCCCAACAGAGGTCCGCCAAACGACATCGGCATCCCCAGCGGTTGTCCTTCGCCAACTACAATATCCGCTCCGTATTCACCGGGCGTCTTTAGCAAAGCCTGTGCAATGGGATCCACAGCCATTATCAGAAGACCACCCACCTTATGAATCAGAGCTTCAATCGGTTCAATATTCTCAAGAAAACCGAAGAAATTAGGTTGCGCCACCAATACCCCGGCAGTCTTTTCATCGATAGTATTCTCTAATCTATCAAAATCTATAACACCATCGTTTACCGGAATCGTAACCATCTCTATCTTGCGTCCAGTGAGATATGTTTCGATAACTTCCCTGAACATGGGACTCACTGTTTCCGGAATCACTATTTTGTTGCGACGGGTAGTCTTGACAGCCAAAATGACAGCTTCAGCAGCCGCAGAAGCCCCATCATATAATGAAGCGTTAGCAGTATCCATACCTGTCAGACGGCAAATATGTGACTGAAACTCATAGGTGACCTGTAACGTACCCTGCGATACTTCCGCCTGATAAGGAGTGTACGCTGTCACAAATTCCGGGCGACTCAAGATAGAGTTTACAGCAGCAGGGATGAAATGATCATAAACCCCACCACCGGCAAAGTTGATTAACCTTCCTACTCCTTCATTGGCTATATTTTCAATTTCAGCCAAAAGTTCCATTTCTGAAAGGTGAGGGATATCCAAGGGCTGAGTTAGACGCAACTCAGTAGGAATTGCCATTAATAAGTCTTCAATGCTTGAGACACCAATTCGGCTCAGCATTTTCTGACGATCATTATCAGTATTGGGAATATATGGCATAAGTTCTCTGTAAAAACCAGGTTGATAAAAATTATTTCGTTAGCCGAAAATTAGTTTTTTGTATGCCTCAGCATCAAGCAACTTTTCCAACTCTGAAGGATCGGACATTTCGATCTTAATCATCCAGCCGGCGCCATAGGGTTCCTTAGTCACAATTTCAGGGTCATCCTCCAAGGTAGTATTCACTTCAACTACTTTCCCGGAAACCGGAGCAAACAGATCGGAAGCTGCTTTGACAGTTTCGATTACACCAAATGCCTCACCAGCCGTTACTTCGTCTCCCACAGCAGGAAGCTCAACAAAGGTAATATCGCTGAGCTCTTCTGCAGCATGATCAGTTACACCAATAGTGGCTATATTGCCTTCAATTCCTATCCATTCGTGTTCGTCCGTGTACTTAAGTTCTGCAGGTACGTTCACCTGAGCCTCCATACTTACTTGTTACTGGTTTTTATCTCCAACAACTTCCTCTGTTTTCATTTCCTCTTGTGCTTGCAATTTGTCAAGTACAGGTTGTTCGATAGCCTCACCGGTGGACCGTTTGATGGTCAACTGTGAGCGTTCCTCTTCGGGAAGTTGCTGGTTAGCCTTGAACTTTGTATCAAGGAAAGTATTATCATAGTCTCCGGCTACAAAGTCAGGATGTCTGAATATTTCTTTATGAAACGGAATCGTTGTTGGTACACCTTCCACAATGAACTCATCTAAACATCGGCGCATACGATTTATAGCATCTTTACGAGTGCGAGCCTTAACGATTAATTTGGCGATCATTGAATCATAGAACGGAGGAATTTTATAGGAAGTATAAACAGCTCGATCAACTCGTACCCCTGGGCCTCCTGGAAAGTGTAAACCAGATATTGTGCCTGGTGTTGGACGGAAGTCGTGATCCACATCCTCGGCGTTGATCCGACATTCGATCACCGCCCATTTGAGCTTGATATCTTCCTGTTTATAACCCAGAGTTTCGCCTAACGCGACCCGAATCTGATCCTGAACCAGATCAACTTCGTATGCTTCCTCAGTTACAGGGTGTTCCACCTGAATGCGGGTGTTCATCTCCATGAAGTAGAAGTCGCGGTTATTATCCACCAAAAATTCGATCGTTCCCACTCCCCTGTAGCCAACTTTCTTGGCGCCAATGAGAGCTGCTTTCCCCATTTTCTCCCGAAGTTCATCAGTCATCAACGGTGAAGGTGTTTCCTCAATCAATTTCTGGTGCCGTCGTTGGATAGAGCAATCACGTTCACCAAAATGGAAGTAGTTACCTGCGGAATCTCCGATCAGTTGAATCTCCACATGATGTGGGTTTAGCACAACTTTCTCGAGATACAGGTCAGGATTGCCAAAAGCATTGGAGGCTTCCGCAGATGCAAGTTGAAAACCACGCTCGAGTTCGGCTATGTTGCGGCAATAGCGCATTCCTTTCCCGCCTCCACCGGCGACAGCTTTAAGAATAACAGGGTAACCAATCTCGTTAGCCAGTTGGGAGGCTTCCTTAAAGGAAGTGACAATTCCTTCTGACCCCGGTATTACTGGAACGCCGGCCTCTTTCATGATGTTTTTGGCCTGAATCTTATCCCCTAACTGACGTATTTGCTCAGGAGTGGGACCAATAAAGGTCAACCCACATGATTCGCATATTTCGGCAAAATCGGCGTTCTCGGCCAAAAAGCCGTAACCGGGATGAATAGCATCTGCATTAGTGACTTCAGCAGCAGCGATTATGCGCTTGTAGTCCAAATATGATTGGTTAGCCGGTCCGGGGCCTATGCAAACGTCCTCATCAGCAAAACGGACATGAAGAGCATCGCGGTCAGCCTCGCTATACACGGCTACAGTAGTCAAACCAAGTTCTCGGCAAGCACGTATGATCCTAAGAGCAATTTCGCCTCTATTGGCAATTAGAACCTTGTTAAACAAAGACACAACCTTTCTCATTAATTGAGTTTCTCATGGTGACAACAACAGTCAACCATTCAAAACAACAACTTAAGAATATATATTATGTTCTTGGTAAATACAACAGAAAAGGGTGGAGATATTGCGCAACTGAATTGCGGGCAACGGACAATTACTATAACTGATTGTACCGCAGCAACTAGATATTATAGGTGAATAACAGAGCTACCCCCATAAGTCTCTTTATCTGTAACAAGATA
>QNAG01000134.1 GCA_003641415.1 Candidatus Zixiibacteriota bacterium
ATCATGATTACGTCTACTCATGTAGAATAGAAAAGTATAGATAGTTTCCAATACAATATAGGTTAAATAAGTGAGCGAGAGACTGATTTAACAGAACCCCGAAAAACGGACAGTGATATTTAAGTCATTATATCCCAATATAGTACGGAGAATAAAGAGGACTATGTGAAATTTAAAGATTGGTGGCACAGGATTTACTTTCATTCTCACAAACGAGAGGAATGAAATATGAAAATTAAAATTCATAAAATTAAGAGCCCTGATGGATTTTCTTTGCTTGAGGTGCTGATCTCCATGGTAATTCTGGGGGTTGCTCTTTTAGGGTTGCTGAACATGAGCATGGTGGCACTCACCAGCAATGACTGGTCGAACAAGACTACGGTTGTTACCCAATCCATCCAGCAGAAACTGGAAGAACTCCGTAATACGCCGAACCCAAGCAACGGATCAGAAGAGATCAACGGCATTGAGTTGAACTGGACAGTATCCTCACCGCAGAACCATCTGCGTGAGGTCTACTTGACGGCGATGTGGCAAGACATGATATCACAGTACAAGTATATGAACGTCACAGCTTACATGAAAACTGATTCCCTGTAGAGGCATAATAATGAAAAAGAAAAGAATTGTTAACCAGTGCGGCACCACGTTTCTGGAAGTGATGGTTGCTCTGGCGATTATGGGGGTCATTACAGCTGCGATATTCAAACTGTATATTTCCTCCCATAAAAATTACATGGTTCAAAACGAGGTTGCTAATGTGCAGCAAAGCGCGCGGGCTTCGCTTGACGAGTTGACTCGACAGATACGTATGGCGGGTTATGACTTGCCACTGGGTTTAGCGGCTATTCAAGCTTCCAATACTGATCCAGACACTATAACCCTGTGCTATCGAGCTACAAACTGTGACACTTATCTTGCCAGCGCAATGCCTCAACCGTCAGCTGAGCTCAAATGTGCAACAGACGTTTCTTGTTTCTATGATGGTCAATGGGTTTATATCTTCGAACCCGATTCCGGAGGCGGAGAGTGGTTTGAAATCACAGAGGTTCAAACAGCCGCCAAGCACATCCAGCACAATACCATGAATCTGTCTAAATCGTATAATCAAGATGCCATCGTCTTGGCCATCAATAAAGTGAAATTCTATATTGACGAAACAACAGATCAAGATAATCCGACTCTAATGATTGAACTCCCCGGACAAAATCCACAAATTTACGCTGATAATATCATCGATCTGCAGTTCAAGTATAGAATGAAAAATGGTGTCCTCCTGGATACCATTCTGATACCAGACGATGTGCGCGAGGTACAGATCAACTTAACGGGGCGCTCCATGAACGAAGATGTTGATTTGGCTGACCTAGGTGAGGGCGATGGATACCGGCGACGTACATTCTCAACATCAGTATTCTTGCGCAATGTAGGGATATAATAGTCAGGAAGGTTTGTTATGAGATTAGATTTACTTAAATCACAGAATGGCTATGCCGCTCTGATTGCTCTTATTATGGTTGTGATGTTGACTCTGTTGGGACTGGCAGCTTTGGAGCAGTCCGACGATGAGATGACTATCACCAGCAATGGGTTGCAGGAGATGAAAACATTCTACGCAGCCGAAGCCGGTATGGAAATGGCTGCTGCCATACTCGAGGCCGAGTACGACAGTACAGGAGTGCCCCCAACTACAATGCCAAATGGTGAACTGAACTCAAATAATTGCCTTGTTACCTTTACTACAACTGACGATGGTCCTGCAACGCAGCGGGTTCTCACAAATGGGACACTGGCGGGATTGCATGCATTGGTCAAATCATTCACCATCAATGCTTCAGGAGTAAATATTGAAGAGCACACCAGGGTGGATCTGGCTCAAACGTTCGAGTCTGCCCTGGTGCCTATTTTTCAATTTGCAGTCTTCTATGGCAACGATCTGGAGATTGCCCCTGGACCGGCGATGACACTTCTGGGCCGAGTGCACTCCAATGGCAACATGTACCTTCAGTCAGGCGCCTCCCTGAGTATGGATAGCTACGTGACGGCTTCTGGTGATATCATACATGGCCGGAGTCCAGCATATGGTGGAGCTGCCGCCACAGGCGATCTCTTTATTAAGGATGCCAGCGGTGCCTATGCCAATATGAAGCTGGGAAGTGGTACCTGGTTGGACGCCAATCATGCTAACTGGTACGACTCATCTATAGCCAAATGGCAAGGACGGGTGCAAGATGCCGCTCACGGACAAACGGAGTTGAACTTGCCGTTAGGCAGCGCTGCTGCAGGTGATGAACATAAACTCATCGAACCTGCCTCCGGTGGCAACACCGATTCCTATGAAAATAAAGCCTCCCTGAAATTCATCGATGGCCGCGCTTACAAACTCGTCGGCACAGTTTGGACCGATGTCACGGCAGCCATGATTGCCGATGACGTTATTTCTTTCAAGACAGGAGCCGACAGGTTCTATGATGGCCGTGAGGGGACCAAGGTTGATGTCATGGACCTTGATATAGAGGAAATGTACGATGATGGTTGGGCTCCATCGAACGGAGTTATATATTTCTCTGACCGGGATGCCTCCAAGCCGTTCCCTGCGCTTCGTCTTGTGGAAGGAGAAGAACTCGATGCGGGTTTGACTATTGCATCGGAAAACCCAGTATATATTTGGGGTGATTACAACGAGGATGACAAGAAGCCTGCAGCTATTGTAGCTGATGCTTGTTCCTTCCTTTCAAATAACTGGGATGATGCCAATCAATTGGTAGCTGCCTTAAATACTGCCAGTCAGACAACAGTAAATGTCTCATACATGACAGGAAATGTACCATCCGCCGGTGGTAACTACAGCGGCGGATTTGAAAACCTGCCAAGATTTCTTGAGAATTGGAGTGGTATAGAGTTTATTTGGTCAGGATCTGCTGTAAATCTATGGGAATCCACCCAGGCGACCGGTCTGTGGAGTTATGGGTCATATTACAGGGCTCCCATACGAACCTGGACCTATGACACTAATCTCGACGACCCTAACAATCTCCCACCAGAGACACCTTGTGTCCGTGTTTTTCAACGGACTGGATGGAAACAGGAGTATGTGGGATACGATTTGTAAGAGAATTAAGTTTACACCCAAAAGTAAAAAGCCCGTCAAAAGACGGGCTTTTTATTTAACTCATTATTCTTTTCAAATAAGCTGATTTAATTCGCCCACGGACTGCTGAGCAGAGCTGAGGGCATGTCATCATAGGTGAAGATGTTGCTCTCTTCGACAAATTCTTCATACCCTGTGGCAATATCATCGCTGAGGTAATTGTAGTCGCCGTCGAACATCTGGTTGAGAATGTAGCTTGAATCGACTACGTTATTGTCGGCTGGAGTGTACTGCCGGAACTTCATGGCGAACTGCTCGTCTTTGTTACCACCACCTATTATGCAACCGAGACCGGACTGGCCACCAAAATTGTCGGCATACCACGACATACGATAAGAGAAATCAGAGGTGTCAACTGATTCTATATGGTATACCCACCGGGCTGATGTCTGATCGCCGTAATCCTTAAAGAAAACCCCCTTGATGACAATCGAAGAATCATACAAGTCAATGTAGGCATAGTACAAAAACGACTCGGTGCCTGTGCCCTCATTCGGAGCTGTAAAATAGGTCAGATATGTTTGGTTGGAGTCCGTTGAAGAGTACCCAATATGATAGTCTACTGAAAAATCAGTTCCTACGAAATGAAACTTCACAAGTTGCTCAAGGTTAACAGATTGACAGCCTATTATAGCTTGACACTGAGTTGGGATAGATGTTGCCGAAGTTAATGTTTGCAAGGTAAATGTACCACCTTCCGGCATTGTCACGCTCGTGTCGCCGCTAATCCCCATGCTGTCAGCGTTTTCCATGATATCAGCGAGGGTTTCGATAGCGCCATCGAGTTCATCGACATTCCAGTACAACGACATCGGCTCATCCTCGCCAAACACTTTACCAAGAAGCGGGTGACTACCGTCTGTCCAAATGCTATCACACTCTCCCTGTGGTGCTCCACTTGGACCAACATATACTTGAGGAGCATACAACTTCACTAAATCTTCAAATTGGGTAAATTCAACGGTCTCGTTGTTATCATTGTCACCGGTAGTGCCTGTTGGCGTGGCATCGTCATCGCTGCACCCGAGGACGGCAAAAAGCAGTAATCCAATTAAGCTCATTACTGCTACAGTCCTTAAGATGAACATACATAAACCTCCCTTAGATTGTTAGTGGTTCTTACAATATGTAAGGAAGAATATCGACTGTTCAATGTTCTGATTTACTGCTCTCGTCGACAAAATCGAATCCTTACTCTGTAGCAGAAAAAATGAGTCAATTTTGAACAGAAAACACCGTGTGACATTTCTTTTATGATACCAACCGGTTACAGTTCACTACAAAGGACCGTTTTTGCGCTGATAATGTTGGACTAAGGGTACTTTCTTCTTGCAGTTAGTACATAGATGTTGGCGAACCAGAGAAAACAAAACCCGGCGATTTACCGGGTCTTGCAAGAATAGATAATATTTTGGAGAGCATCTTGAACTATTTAGAGTACCGCACTACAAAAGCCGGATAAATACTGATACGTCTATCCAAGTTAGATGGTAGCGAATCAGCCTTGAGAGCTTCTAATTCCTTACGGTCTGCAACTACCATTAGTGAATTGTTGGGATTGGTAGTTATAGTATCTACATTCAATTTCTCGATGGATTGGCCATCAAAAGAAGAAACAAATATCGTTGCAAGTCTTCCCTTTCCGGGGCTGAGAACATTTTTAGTCGGTCCCAGATTGGCAATCATGCCAAGTGTAACACACTGAATCGCTGTATCAGGTCGGAACGACTTATAGGTAAAATGCTCCACACGTCCACCCGCGTAAGAAGTAGAATCAGCAACAATTTTTACCGGTCCGGCGCTGAGTTTAAAAGGCACCGACAGCCCGGCGATATTTTCGTCATTTGTGTAGTTTACAGTGATAGACCAGTTGGCACTGTCGATACGGGCAATATCGGCATAGATAGTATCCGGAATGCCAAAATAATCAACCTGTGCCGACGATACCACCGGCAGTAGTAAGGGGATCAATAATCCCAGTACAGGTATAAATCTTTTCATGTTTCCTCCTGTGTAGTTATTTTTCTCTCGCAATTGCTTCTACAGTCTGTTTCGGTGAAGGTTCTACTTTTCCTGAGTATTTGTTATCTCAGAAATTGAGGTTCTAAAAATCTCCACCAGTGAATCGGCTGTGGCTGTGTCGCCCAGTTTGTTTTTGTAAATGTCTGATGCTCGCAGAAGTGCCCTATGTCCGGGTTCAGTCTCGGGAAAACGCTCAAATAAGTGGGTGAGTTGCTGAGCAGCCCCTGACCAATTTTCCTGCTTCCCGAAAAGTTCTGCCTGATATGCCAGGGCTTTGGCTTCTTTAATAGTGCCAGAACCGGTTGCTGCGATTTCCTTGTAGTATTTTTCAGCCTCTTGATACCAGTGCTTTGATTCTTGGGTTCTCCCTTCTTCTTCCAAATACTTTGCAACATAGAGGAGGGCAGACATAGCTTCATCAGAGCCTCGGTAGTTCTCAATAAGAAATCTGTACTCCACTTCCGCCCGACTCCAGTTACCACCAAGTTCGAACGAGCGAGCAACCAGGTACTGAGCCATAGGGTTTGAAGCAAAATAACGACGGTAGTTGCTTTTTAGGCCAATAACTATCCTTCGAGCTTCCGTGTAGTTTTCCTCTTCCATCTGTACCAGTGCGATTTTGTATTGAACTATCGGGTAAATAAGACTGTCAGAATCATTTAGTCCTTCAGTTATCTCACTATAGAGTCTTAGAGCTCGTTTTGGTTGTTTGAGATAGGTTCCGTATAAATCGGCGATTTTGATTCTAATAGATAAGTAGTTTGAAGAAGTAGAATCAAGCAGCAAGGATAACTGGTCAATTTCCTCTTCCCACTGACCGGCTTGGTCATAAAGGCGGATCAGATTACCGCGGGAAACTGCTTCAAGTTTGGTCCCGGGGAATGAGGTCGCCAGATCATTGTAGTATTTGAGTGCCCATTCCAACTTGTCTGTGGCCGTTGACGAGTCGCCCGTAAGTTTCTCAACTCGGTAAATATGAGCTGGCAAATTGATTAGGGTTAAAAGAACATCATCGTTTTCATCAGTAGGAGGGTAATATTCCTCTATTACACTGTTGTATATAACCAAAGCTGAATCCCAGTATCCTGACGCTTGCAGGGCACTGCCGAGATTGATCTGAGTAGTCAATTTCTGTAAGGGCTGGAGGCTGGTTGCAGCGAGAAGACGTTTCAGAATTGTTATTGTTTTCGTGTAATGCCGATTATGATGGAATATCTGTGCTATCCGGTTAGTGGCCTGGAATGCAAGATATTGAAGCTCATGGTATTCCACTGGGTTTTGTGTTTGGTCAACAGAATCAAGAGCAGCAAGGCTGAAATCAGCAGCGCTGGTGTAGAGATTCTCGATTTGCTCCATGACTTCAGGTGTGACAAGTTCGGGTTTTATTCCAGCTTTTTCATTGGCTTTTTCTGCTTGATAGAGTTTTTTCTCGGCTTCATACCGAAGGCTAACAGCATGGTTATCAGTGCAACCTCCTATAATCAGTATCAAACATACCAGAGAAAGTAGTGAAAAGCTATAGAACTTGTTTATGAACATGCAGTTCTCTTTCAAATCATGCTGGTTTATGGCGAATATACATTTTATTTCGGACGGTTCAAGTGTAATATTTGCGATATTACTTTTTAATGACCTACCAGGTATGTGTTTAACGAACCGAGACACACTTGCAGATTAATGATTCTATTTTTGTAATGCCAATTATTGGGGAAAATAGCGAGTGTGAAAATCCATATAACATCGAGACTCATTTTTTGAACTTGTCATCGATACTATGCTCCGACAGAAAAATAACCATTTCTATGGAATGACTTTTTCAAAAACTGCTTGAAAATTAATTGATTTCCCGATATATTAAATTTGTTCTAAAAGGATATAAACGGAGAGATGGCTGAGCGGCTGAAGGCGGCGGATTGCTAATCCGTTGTAGGTTTTATGGCCTACCCAGGGTTCGAATCCCTGTCTCTCCGCTTTATTGTTCCTTCAAGTGTTCACATTACTAGTGTCCGGTAAAAAATAAAAAAAGGTCTGGTAATCCTATTAATTACAGGATACATATCCTATAATTTAGCCGTATTTTCACAGGAGATCCAGACCATGCGACAAAATAATACAAGATGGATTCACATTTGAAGTGCA
>QNAG01000135.1 GCA_003641415.1 Candidatus Zixiibacteriota bacterium
GCTGATCTCACGCAGCGTGCCCGTGAAAGGGTTCTCGACCGTGTAAAAAAGGGCAACCTGCAATATCTGGTAGCTACTGATATAGCAGCCCGCGGGATAGATATACATAATCTATCGCATGTTATTCAATATGAACCACCGGAGGATCCGGAAGCGTATGTTCATAGAGCGGGTCGGACAGGTCGTGCCGGGGCTGCAGGGGAGGCCATCTCGTTGGTAGCTGGAATGGAGCAAACCGACTTAAATCGCATCGCAAAGCGCTTCGATATCGATATGATAGAACGGCACGTCCCCAGTGATGAAGACGTGCAGACTATTGTGTCCCAGCGGGCAATCGCTCTGCTTGAGGCTCGTCTAAGAACTCGCGATAAGCTCAAATGTGAACGAATGCAGCGCTTTATTCCGCTGGCTCAGCAACTGGGGCAAAGTGATGAACCTTCTCAACTCATAGCAATGCTACTTGATGATTACTACCAGGAGGTACTCCATGCTCAACAACCACAATTACCAATAGAAAAAGCGAAACAACCAGACAAGAGATCATCCCAAGGCAGATCTCAAAAAAGGTCCAGTCGTAAGAGTCCCCGTAAACGCACAAAAAAATAGAGCTTCCCGCCTCAGTAAACTATCTCAAAACCTTTTAGGTGAGACAGTTTTTCTTCGCCTTCGCTCTCAACGTCAATTTCTAACTCGACACTCGGGTATATCGTCGAGTAGGAAATGGAGTGTGTCAGAATATTATCAAGCGTTTTCCTGACACGCTCAAGTCCCGGTTTTGAGAAAGGGTGATGATGACTTGGAGAATCAGCATTGAACCAATCCAGGATATCATCACACAACCCTGGAAAGAAATCGTCTAATCCTCGCGCGAGGAGGATGATTACGACCCTGATGATCGGATTAGAACGAATGAACTCCGTTGAAAGTCGAAGCAATCCACTGAGTATCTCAGCTACACGTTGCCCAGTAGTCCTGACGATCAGAGGTGGTGAAGGAAGCGGACAATAGGCGCCTTCTCCATATACTTCAAGATTATACCTTGTCTCAGGCTCGGGGATCGATGGGGGTGAAAGGTTCTCTCTCGGTTTCTGATGTCCCGGATTTAAGGGTTCAATATAATCCTCTATGACTCCTACTTCGCATTCATCTCCATGCTCGACTTCAATAACCGGTGGTTCCAACTTTGGATTGTCGATTACTTGTGCTACTATAGGAGGTTGATATCCGTGATAATTTTGTTCCTCAAGTTGAGTACTGGTAAATCGGTACTGACCAGTGAAATTTGTACCGCATCCCAGAACACAGAACAGGATCACCAAGGATGCGGTTAAAATAGCCATCATCTGGTGCACACTCCCACCGAACGTAAGGGTGGTATACCGGAATGAATCGAGTATTATTCTGGGTACACTCATAACTTACTCAACTGCTCATTCGTTACGTCTATTAGTTATACACTTGGAACCACCTACAACCAGCGAGCGAAGCCCTAATTTCCCAGCGTCTTTCGGACATCAAAGAAACAGATAGTAGAAGGCTCCAGTTGAAGTATGCGCATCTGTGATATTCGGGTTCCATTTTCTAAGTTACATCTTTTGCGTTTGCGCGCAAGTGAAATCATTGAATATACAATTCAAGTCAGTATATTATTTTCTTCATATTTCCGCTAATGACGGTTCGCAAAAAAGTAATAGTTTATAGTTGGTAATATGGCGAGGTGATAGTTAGATTAATTCAAGTAGTACTTCATGTTTGTCTGAACCCTCAGTTTGGCAAACTGTACGATGATTAACAGCTTGAATTGCGGAGAGACCTAATGATATTATTTCGTAACTTGTTCTTGGTGCTTTGGATTGTAATAAATGTGAGCACAGTAACTGGAGCTTCACTTCAGGAACAAATCCTTGATGCCAGAGATCGTGTCCTTCCAGCCTTGGTGCATATTCAACCGGTTATTAAGAATTACAGTACCGGTCAACTTGAAAAACAGGCGGTAATCGGGTCCGGAGTAATATTCCATCCGGATGGTTACGTAGTTACCAACTACCATGTCGCTGGTAAAGCTGAACGAATAATTTGCACTCTAAGTGATAAAGAACAGGTACAAGCCACTTATATCGGTGGTGATCCACTTACCGATCTGGCTGTCATTCAACTGGACCTTAGCGACTACGATGACACTCTTGTTGTCGCCGAATTTGGGGACTCGGACTCGATCGAAGTAGGTCAGTTTGTGCTGGCTATGGGGTCGCCCTTATCTCTGTCGCGGTCTGTTTCGGCGGGCGTGATATCTACTCGGGACCGCTTTTTCAATGACAATGTGCGACTCCCCACCGGGGAACGTACCGGACGATACAACCTTTGGATTCAAACTGATGCTGCAATAAATCCGGGTAATTCCGGTGGTCCTCTGGTTGATCTGTCAGGGCGCGTTATTGGCATTAATTCCCGAGCGACTATTTTCGCCAACAACCTCGGGTTTGCAATTCCTGTCAATATTGTACGAGAAGTCACAACTGCTATTCTTGAAAAAGGTGAAGTAGTACGTAGCTGGATTGGCATTCACTGTCAAGCCCTTCAAGAGCTGGAAGAGTTTTTCAAAACCGATAGAGATATAGGAGTCCTAGTATCCTCGATTGATCCCGGTTCGCCCGCTGAGACAAGCTTTCTAAAGGCTGGGGACGTCATTCTGGAAATCGATAGTGTGCCTGTGTCAGCCCGGTTCCTTGAAGAGTTGCCTGCTTTCTATAATCGCATCGCCAAGCACAAGCCCGGTTCAGAACTTGCCGTGAAAGTCTTGCGGGGTGATGAAACCTACAGTTTCAAAATAACTACAAAACAATTAGGTGATATTCAAGGTGAAGACTTTGAGGCTGAAGGCTGGGGATTTACGGTTAAAGACATTACCCGACAGATGCAAATCGAAAACAATCTTAAAGATTCATTAGGCGTGTTGGTAAAGGGAGTTAAACCCGGCAGTATAGCAGCCATTGGAAGTTTAAGACCGAGCGATGTAATCATTAAGGTCAACCAAACTAACATTATTGGATTTACGGATTTTGTTACAGTCTATAATGATCTGAAAGACACTGCTGAGAAAAAGATTTTGCTAACAGTCAACCGCAGTGGTGGTACGCGCTACGTTCTGCTGAAGTTCAACCAAGTAGTGGAGGAACAGAAAGATGAATAAACCTCTAATATCTGTAGTGACCGTATGGCTTACCATTACGATAATACTTTTCTCAATGCCGGTAGTTCAGAGTCAGGAGTTTGATTTTGAACTTCTCGAGCAGAAGGTTCAGTCATTTGCCGTCATCATTAATATGAAACTCGAAGTGTCGTTTGGTATTCACACGGCTGAGCAAAGTGAACGCTACCTAGGAACAATCGTAAATCGTGACGGAATGGTGATTTTCAATGGGACTTCGTTAACCAGCAATGCTGGACTGCCGGCGTTCTCTGGATTCACTGTCAAGACAAACCCGACTTATATTGAAGTTTCCACCCTTGATGGAAAGACATACGAGGCGGAATACATTGGAGTGGAACGTTTCACCGGCATTGGTTTCATTCAGATCAAAGGGGGTAGTGATCAGTTTACTCCGGTTGAGTTCAAGGGTGATCAGGAATTCCGGACAGGCGATTGGTTAAGCTTATTTATGCTCCTTCCGGAATTCATCAACCCCCCTTTGGCTGCCGATGTAGGCATGATATCAACCTTGATTGAATCTCCGGAGCATTTTCCCCTGACAGTCGGTTTCAACTCGCTGCAGACTACAGCCGTACTTTTCAACGGGGACCTGCAACCTGTTGGAGTGTTGGGAGCGCTTATGGATCCCTCAATGGCCAACACCGACCCCAGCGGGTTACTGGAATCATTCGGGCAATTTGGTATCCCACTACTTGGTGTTATCACAGCCGAACGCCTGCAACGAATGATTGCCGATCCCCCTCGTCAGGGTGTAGTCGACCGTGGCTGGCTGGGTATCTCGCTTCAGGCTCTGACTCGGGATATGGTGGAATACTGGGGATTGGATCTGTCTGGTGGCATCATTGTCAATGAAATCATGAGTGAATCTCCAGCAGAAAAAGCCGGTCTCGCAGTTGGGGATATCATCTCTCAGATAAATGGTCAGCAAATCGAAGTGGACAAAGAGGAAAAGCTACCGGTGTTCCAACGCCTGATGGCCGAACTTGGACCCGGCGCTGCTGTAGAGTTGACCGTGATCCGACGTAGTGAAACTAGGATCGATACTCTCAGTCTGCTGGCAACGCTGGAAGCAGCTCCAATGGCGGCTGCTGATGCCGATGAGTATGAGTGCAAAAGCCTTGAATTCAATGTCCGCAATATGGTTTTCGCTGACTATATGGCCAACAACTTAGAAGCTGAGACTTTTAATGGTGTGGTTGTTTCCAAACTTAAGATGGGTGGTCCGGCTAATGTTGGAGGCTTGAGGATAGGCGATATTATCCAGCGCATCGGCGACAGCGAGATTAGCTCAGTCGAAGAAGCTGAATTGATAATGACCGAAATTGAGACTGCCCAACCAGCGGAGGTAATTTTCTTTATCTGGCGCCAGAACCAGACCCTGTTTGTCAACGTCAAGACCAACTGGTAAACACCGAGCGGTTGGAAAGAAAGACTCTCTTGCCGTTTTCGCTTAAGTTTTGTATCTCCATTCTTTAGCCGGATTTAAAAAGAGTAATATCTCGATCGCTGTCAGCGAAGCTTTGCTGATGAATCATATCTTAACCAGACTCCGTCGCCAAGGCGGGTGTTACCCCGAAAGAAACCGAGATGCAGTTTATTGTAGACATCATGGTTAGGAATCGTCCGCTCACAAACCACAATGTCTCCTTTTTCCCAATCCTTAACTTTCGGAGTAGATGCAAAATCGTAATTGTCAAAAGAAGCTTCACCATATCCGGGATATACATGTAAGAAAATACGGTGGTCCTGGTAGAATTGGTCAGCAACATAGAACGCAAACAGAAAGTGTAAACTGTCGTTTCTGGAAATCGAGAAAGCATTAAGCAACTCAATCCGATTATCAAAGTTTGTACTTCCATCGCTTGGTGTCAAATAACACCAGTTACTCCATAATGGTCCCATGTATTTATCCATTCGAATTTGTCCCGTGCTGTCAAGATCATCACGGAGCATCCTCAAGCGAGTCAAGTCAACCAAATCGTACTCCGATGTCCGACCGTGATATTCTTTAATATCTTTACCAAGGTCGAGAACACAATAGAGATGTTCACCTTTCTCTTTTCTGAACAAAGTTGTATCACTGATGACCGCCATATTATAATTCAAGGCCTGATCAGCGTATCTGTCAGGGTAGTTGCTTAATCCTTGCAGGATCTGAAATCGACCATCTTTCTTGCGAGGCATAAAGAAATCTACATGATCGAATCGATTGTGTGTCAAAGCCAGATTGAAAAGGTACGGTTCCTGGGTAACTTGCAGATTATGCAGGAAACGGAAACGCTGGATGTGGCGAGAGGCTGGATGAGCGTAATGTTGATTGTGAGCAATAAAGTTATATACAGGGTAAAATGCAGTGAGAGCTTCATGTGCCGAGAGAAACACCGAACCTTGTCGATGTACCATCTCATCCTTATCAAGACCCCAGCTTACCCCCCATGTAGTACGAGCGGTTTTGACCATTGGATGTCTAATCAATCTGTTAAAACCATGCAGGAAAATAGGAAACAAGGCAGTTATTATCAGAGCTATCGCTTTACCGCGACCACGATGTAACAGACTGGTACGCATTACGGTCGCAACCATTAATCCAATGAATGAGCCTGCCAAGACAAGAAGAAATTCATTGGCTTTTATGAGGTTAATTGGCTTACCCATGGCTCCCAGTGTTGTTCCTATGAAATAGTAAAATGAGACCGTTCCTAACAATAAGAGCAAACCACGATTCAATCTTGTCATTCTCCGACGCAACCCAAAGTAGATACTGACAAGAAATGTTATTCCGGTGAAAGAGAAAGCATGATATTTGAAAGCGATACCAACACTGCCCATGTGGTGCCATTCCTGCTGGGCTGCATTATTGCCATAAACGATCATAGAAATCAGCAGGGGTAACCAGAATGGCGCGCTTAATAGTGCAGAACTCAAAAGTACACAAAAAGCCGGCCTAACTCGAAAAGGAACCGGAGAGTTCAGATATGTCCACCTTCTGAGAATAGTCATCCTCACCAGCAAGAGAAGAGCGCCAATAAAGAACGGATAGTAGTAGGTCATAAAGATGACAGCTCCAAGAAAGCCACCTGTCATGTACTCCTTCAAGCCAGTCACCGGTCGCCGGGTCTGCTCGATGTAATAGAGCTACCATGGAATGAAAAGTGCATTTGCTACGAAAGCATGAGGTGCCCCTAGAGGAACGATTTTTTCCATCGAGTAAAAAAGAAAAGTGAATAGTACAACGAGAAACGCTCGATATCTCGATACAAGTTGCCGCCATAGGAAATACAGAATGAAGGGACCACATAAATAAAGTAACTGTGAACCGATCTTTATCATTTTGAATGCTTCAATCGAAAACAAGCGTGCTATCAAAGCCAGCATATAATAGTAGATCGGCGGGTAGAAAGCCGGTAAGTCTTTATAGAAATAATCTCCCGGAATAAACCAGGTTGTGAACTTAAGAACCATTGAGGTACGGAACTTTTGATCCCCCCAGCAACCATTAAAACCAAACGGAGTACCATTGAATATTACACTAATTACAACTAATCCATAGAAAGCAAACACCCCAATAAGAAGTGGCGCCTTGATACGCCATCGACTTGGTGAACACCACACAACAATGAGAACCAGAAAGAACATCAACGCCCATGCGTCCAGCCAAACAGCATCCCAAATTAACTGTTCTTCATTAAAGGGTTTGCTGGGAAACGAGTAGACCAAAAGATACCAACCCATGACAGCCATCACTCCCAAGGCGACTGATGCGATAGCCTTCCATCCCATCGAGAATCTCAACCATTTTTTCTTCATTGGGTCCACTTACCTCAAAGGAAAAGAGAAGACATAGATGAGTCAAAGAAAAACTTCCCTGAAACTGTGATAACTAGCGCGGAGGAGGCTATAACAGAAACGCAGATGGAAATTGGCATTATGCTCGACTGCTGTGATTCTGATATTTAGGGTTTGCTGAATAATTCACATTAAGCAATTCAGCTATTTAAGTTATAGCGTTTTGATACTCAGTATCCGTATCCATAGTGAATTTCTGATCCAAAGTGAATACCGGACAAATAAA
>QNAG01000136.1 GCA_003641415.1 Candidatus Zixiibacteriota bacterium
CCTGACATTGGAGTCATAATTATGACTGGCTTTGGCGACACTTATACCGTCAAAGATGCACTGTTGTTGGGAGCGGATGAATACATCACGAAACCGTTTAAAAGCTATGAGATTTCCCTGATTGTTGAAAGGGCATACTGGCGGATACTATCCAACAAGGAAAAATCAACTCAGGGGAGCAAATAGAAACCATGTCGACGAAAACAGGAACCTCAACCCAATCAGCACCTACGACAATTGTGAGAGTCGTAATTGCCAAAGATACCATGACAGCTATGATGGCTATCAGTAAACCTCCTCCTGGAGCTAGTGAAGCTACAATGGATGACGTTAAGAAGGCGATTGAACGCGTCGGCTTGGTACATGGAATAGACCAGGAAGCGATCGAACGGGCGCTGGTGAAACGGGAATGGGATACGCCGGTTCGCATAGCGGAAGGTACCCGACCAGTCAAAGGGAAAGATGCTACCTTCGAATATACTTTTGAAAAGGAACGTGATAACACTCCAAAAGAAGACGATAATGGTCACATTGACTACCGATCTTTAAGTTTTATCCAAAACGTGAAAGAAGGTCAGGTTCTGATTAAGAAGACCCCACCCACCGAGGGAGATGATGGAACCAATGTAAAGGGGAATCCTGTCAAAGCAGCTAAAGGTAGAGACCTTCCTATCCAATCAGGGAAAAACACCAAAGTTTCTGAAGATGGGTTGTCATTGATAGCTACTGCCAGTGGGTCCATTGTTCTAACTCGTGACGGTATTTCGGTCAACGATGTTACTGCCATCAGGGGCGATATAGACATGAGGGTCGGTAATATCGATTGTGCCGGGTCGGTAACGGTCGATGGTCAGATTAAAACCGGATTTCACGTTAATGTAGGCGGCAACCTTGACGTACGTGGGAGTGTTGAAGACTGCTATATAGATTGTCAGGGGAATATCATAATCAAGGGTGGTTGCTTCGGTAAAGGCGAGGGAAGGATTAAGGCACAAGGAGATATTGTTCTCAAGTTTGCCGAGGGGCAAGTAATAGAATCGGAAAGCAGCGTGACGGTGGGAGGACAACTACTCAATTGCCATGTTACTGCCAAGGAACGGATTGATGTCTGTGGAAGAAAAGGCTTCATAATTGGTGGAGCAATTCATGCTGGCAAGGAGATTAGAGCTTCAGTGGCAGGATCTGATACCGGAACAACTACTAATCTATATGTTGCCTATGATGCTGAACTTATGAGCGAATATGAACATATAACTCAGGAAATCACCCGGGTTCAAGCAGATATCGAACGTGTCAAAAAGACTCTGTACAGTTTGTATCGCCTTCAAACCGACGGGAAACTCGATGATAGCAAGGCAGCAATCCTGAAAAAACTCGAGGAATTTCAAGCCAGTGTTCCGGAAGCTCTTAAGTCACTAGAAGAAACCAAAGCCAGCCTTGAAGAAAGAATGAAAGAGTTTGATGATGCTCAGATCATCATCAAAGATACTATATTCCCCGGGGTAGTAGTTCACTTTGGACCGGTATACCGCGAGTTCACAGATATCCAGAAATCCTGCAAACTCACGCTCGAAGGAAATCGAGTCATGGTTTCAGCATGGAATGGTGATGATAGCGATTGATAAATCGTATTAACCTGGACAGATAAAAACATACTTTTTATTGCCAACCTAACAACCTCTGACCCTTTCCAATTCTATCTTCCGTAAATACTTGTCATGTTAGAAAAAGCTAAGCTTGGGGCTTTATATTAATAACTACCATCATTAATCCGATTGCCGGTCTGATGAGTAAGAAATTAAGTGTTGTGCTCAGGGAGACTCGTGCTTTACTTTGGGTTTTGAAACCCGGAGAAATGATTCCGGCTATTTTCGACTGGGTGGTCGGCTCAAACTTGTTTGGGGCGGGTTTGACCCGACATATATTTGAACCCACAGCAAGCTGTGGGGCACCCGGCAATTCAACGGCGGACACAAGGCCCGCCGCTACGCGAAACCATGTAGGTCAAGCCACCTGTCGGCTTGAGATTGAAAATATAAAATGAGGTGCTGACTGCGACCTGACATATGTTTGAACCCACAGCAAGCTGTGGGGCACCCGGCAATTCAACGGCGGACACAAGGCCCGCCGCTACGCGAAACCATGTAGGTCAAGCCGCCTGTCGGCTTGAGATTGAAAATATGACATAAGGTGCTGACTGCGACCTGACTGAGAGGAGTTATTTGCAGATATGACCGCTATTAAAACTGAGCGATTCGATCGAACCAACGCTGTTCTGGCAGCAGTTGTGTTTATGGTATCATTCATCATTTACGCAATGACAGTTCAACGGTCTTTTTCCTTTTGGGACTGTGGAGAATTTATTGCCTGTTCTTATATTCTGGGTATTCCCCACCCCCCGGGCACGCCGCTTTTTGTGTTATTGGGAAGAGTGATTTCTCTGATACCTTTCGTAGAGGACATATCATACCGTATCAATTACCTTTCGGTTATAGGGTCGGCCCTGACAGCGGCGTTCAGCTATCTCTTAACAGTGCGAATAGTTGGTTACTTCTTTGGTGACGCCCGGCATGAGAAACTTAATCGTTTCATTGCTTATATCGGCGGACTGGCCGGTGGATTTTTCGTGGCTTTCTCCAACACCAACTGGGCCAATTCCGTAGAGGCTGAAGTATACGGGCTGGCGTTGTGGTTGTCGGTCATGATTGTCTGGCTCACCGTGCGGTATTTCGAGCAACGAGGAACAACAGGGGGGCAACTTACGCTTATTTTGATCTTCTACTTGGCGATGGTTGGTATTGGTATTCACATGACCGTCTTTCTGGTGGTTCCTGTTTGCGCCCTGTTAGTAATCCTTCGCCGTGGCGCCTCTGTTCGCGATTGGTCAATTCTTTGTGGTTTTGTTCTGTTTGAATTACTATTGATTTTTGTTTTATCCATGACTTCGTCCACAGCAGCTCAGGGCAGCAAGATGTTCTACTTATTCACCGCAGTCGGAGCTGTCGTTCTCTTTGTGCTTCTCTATAAAAAGATAAACTGGGCGGTGCTGGTGGCGGTAGGATCGCTGTCGACAATAATGGTAAGTTTCTCGCTCTATATGAAAGCCATTCCGATCGCAGCAATACTGATTATCCTGTTGGCTTTCCTGTCAAAGAAGTACAATCTCAACCTGCAGTGGAAAGCTGCCCTGGCGATTATTCTGGTCGGTTTTATAGGAATGTCGGTTCATGCTTACATACCGATAAGGTCCGCTCTGAATCCGCGCATTGATGAGAATAACCCCTCGCGCGGTTGGGATACCTTTGTCAATTATCTTGACCGCAAACAGTACGGGCAGACATCGATGGTTGACCGCATGTTCAAACGTCGCGGGGAATTTGGCAACCAATTTGGCCGACATCCGCACATGGGTTTCTGGTCATATTTCGAGGAACAGTATTCCAGCGGGCGATGGGGCTTTGTTCCATTCTTCATTCTTGGAATGATTGGCGTTCTGGTGGCTATCCGAAAGCGGCTAGAGATTGGCTTGCCGTTTTTCGTGTTGCTTTTAGTGTCCTCGGTGGGGCTTATTTTATACATGAACTTTGCTGACGGTGTGTGCTATGACGCCCGCACCGGCGATGCCTATCTTGAAGTTCGCAACCGTGATTACTTCTTCACTCCGGCCTTTGTGTTCTTTGGCATTGCGATGGGACTGGGTGTGGCTGCGGTTATTCAATTCCTTCGCGATAAAATAGCAGCGGGAAATCCCGAACTCAAGAAAACGCTGGTATATGTCAGTTCCGTGCTCGTGTTGTTGCCGGGGATTTCCCTTGCCAAGAATTACCACATAAATGACCGCTCCGGCAACACAATCCCGTACAATTACGCGGCTAATCTTCTGGACACATGTGAACCAAATTCCATCCTGTTCACCTCTGGCGACAACGACACTTTCCCGCTCTGGTGCATTCAGGAGGTTTACAACTACCGCAAGGATGTGCGCGTTGTTAACCTGTCTTTGCTTAATACGGACTGGTATGTCGAGCAGATGAAAAACCGCTATGATGTCCCTATTTCGCTTTCGGATTCGCAAATTATCTGGTATCCGTATGAAGTTCAACCAGGGTTTTGGATCGGGCGACCTCTCAAGCCGTTTTATGACCGGCCAAGGAAACGCCACACCTATCTTCAGGCGGGACCTTGGGAAGGGCGGGTATGGAAAGTTCAGGACATGATGGTGGATGAGATCGTCATTGAAAACAAATGGCGGAATCCTGTTTACTTCAGCTCACCACCTTATGCCGAATCACCTCTTGGACTGCGTGATCACGCAACTGCGGTGGGGTTGCTCTACCGTTTGGATAGAGAACCATCTGAGCGGTTGATTGATGCTGACCGGGGTTATGATATAATGATGAATGTTTATCGTTACGATGGTTACGCCAATTCGGATGTCTACCGCGATGAAAACGCAACCGGTGTGTTCCTTAGCTATGGCGTCAATGCTGTTCGTATTTTCGATGAATTCATGAGTCAGGGTAAGAAGGAAAAGGCTCAGAAAATTCTGGAGAAAATCATTAATGTTTACCCGGAATACTGGCAGTCGTATTTGCTCTTGGGCGATCTCCTTAAAGCCGAAGGAGACAGCGCTGCGCCGGAATCTCTGCTCGTGCAACTTGTTGACACTTTGACATCGTTCGCAGCCTCCAATAAGGAGAACCTGTTTTATCTTCAGGATTTGGGTTTGTCGAGGGTGGAACTTGGCCAGTTAAGACAGGACCCGGCTATGGTTGATGAAGGCATCCAACAGTTGTGGGAAGCTTTCATGATGAATCCCAACAACGGATATAGTTTCCGTAAACTCATCAGTGTATTGGGCAGCCAGCGCCGTTACAGTGACATGCAGCGAGCGGCATCTATATTTGGGAACTATAAAATCAATCAGAATGACCCTGCGGTTAAGCAATTGATGGGACTCGGGTTACCATCGGGATTGCCAGCCCCACCACAGGGTCAATAGCCCCGCGAATGTCATCCCGAGCGGAGTCGAGGGACGGCAGCCCCGCAGGTCAGGTTGCTTGCCAACCTGACACAGAAGAGACAGACGAGAGTGTCTGCCACCAACGGAACGATGACAAAACGGCCGCTCTTCGTATTGAGGAGCGGCCGTAGCATATTAGCACGACATAACTTGCTAAGAGGATTTCCATTTACCGACACGGAATAGGAGGTAAGCCACCACTAAACAAAAAGTTGATTAAGTATGTAATATCCGAAACACTACAGATGCAGTTCAGTAGGGTGGAACCCTCTTAGCGGTTCCGCCAGCGCCACCGGCGCTGTATTTTGTCACCCCAGCGAAAGCTGGGGGTGGGTTGACAAACGTTTACACAGTGCGTATAGTCCAGACTCGTATTATATGATAGGAAATTATCGAGCACAATGGGCAAAGGCAAAATAGACTGTACTTTAATAAAATGCATGATTGCGTTGTTGGCAACCCCCGAAAAAGACCGTGTTCTGAAGCTGGTCAAGAGCAAAAAGGTTAAAAACAATAAGAGAGGAGTCCATAAGGAGGATGAGCAATGCGAGGAATCATAGACGAACGCCAACGTTACAAGCTACGACTTAGGGCATACTTTCTGATTGCCTTCAGTTTCATATTGGCAATTGTCGAACATTTATTCTTAGACTCCTATGAATCCAACAAGATCAAAGAGGTTGTCGTTGTCGTTAGCTCCCTTTCTCTTGCAGGGGGATTGATATGGTTAGCAGTTATACGCCTCCGCCCTCCGATGACAGGTGGCTTTATATACGATGGTTCTCCAGATGATTTCCGATTTGTATTTATTGCCGATAAAATCCGACACCGAAAACTACGCTTCAGAGCCTTCTATATTTTTCTGGCAGGCTTAGTGTTGACGTGGAGTATTGTGTTTCTGGATCCTGAACAATACATACTATACGGTATGTATGTTTCTCTCGCTGGAACCCTGTGTTTCTTGGTAGGTTTAGTGTGGTGGGTGACCCTGCTTTTCTATACACCAAAAAAGAAAGGGATCAAAGGTACTTGTCCTTACTGCAATACTCGGATAACGGCAGATTTAGAACTTCCGGCCATTACTTGTCCAGGATGTTTGAAGCGGCTACTCATCAGGAACTATAGATTTGTTACTATCGAAGAAATCAAAGAGAGCTAATTCATGCACGGACAAAAATAGGGATGCAAAGTAAAAATCGTTGAGAAATAGAAAGATAAGCTTCTATGAGAAAAACAATGAAGTACATTCTTATTGGCATAGCGCCACCGGCGCTGTATTTTGTCACCCCAGCGAAAGGGACTTGTTGAAAAAGTATCCTAAGTGCAAGTTTGTTGAGAGTGCGATTTTGAGAACGGGCGACGTAAAGCCGCCCTCTGCGCGAGATTTCAATCTCCTCTCACGTAGCGGCGGGGCTTGTCTCCGCCCTCATGGTATCGCTGACTGGGCTTTGTCAACAAGCCCAAAGCAGGGGGAATCAGTGCACAGGCAATGTACATGCAATGCCTGCTGGATTCCTGCGTGCGCAGGAAAGACAATACAACATAACTGCCAGTATGTCAAACGGCCTGCCGCTTGACATATAAGGATATTGAAGCTTTTGTGCGTCAAGCCGACAGGCGGCTTGACCTACATGCCTTTTGAGTAAGAATGGCAGGTTTGAAGACAAATCCGCCCTACTTCTCGTTGTATTCGATATTTGGACAACCACTGAAGATCGATGACATCGGATGCTCTGATCATAATCTCCCTAATACAACCGCTCCCTCTTAGCCAAGAACGCATACAATGCTTTGTCGAAGGGCATGCCGGTATCGATGGGATGATAGTCGATATTCGCCTGGCGACAGGCTGAGGCGATTTCGTCCGAGAAGGCGCGGACTGCTTTACCAAAAGCACCCCTTATCTGGTAGGGCGAAGTGGTGATTTCATCGCCGGTCTCCATATCCTTAAACACCGCCTCGCGCGGGAAAGCAAAATCCCGTTCGCGCGGATCGAGGATATGAAAAACAATCACCTCGTGCTTATTATAGCGGAAATGTTTCAGTCCGCTGATAATCTTTGAGGCATCGTCAAGCAGGTCCGAAAGAATAATCACCAGCCCGCGCCGTTTAATACGGTCAGCCATTTCGTGCAACGTGACAGAAATATCAGTCCGGTCGCTTGGAG
>QNAG01000137.1 GCA_003641415.1 Candidatus Zixiibacteriota bacterium
CAAACAGTGGCAATTAATAAATTGGAGGAGTG
The DNA here is from genome assembly GCA_003641415.1 of Candidatus Zixiibacteriota bacterium. Lineage (GTDB taxonomy): Bacteria > Zixibacteria > MSB-5A5 > GN15 > FEB-12 > B120-G9. The sequence goes on from QNAG01000137.1 coordinate 33, forward strand.
CTATGTGCGACCGGTGGCTTATCGGGGTTACGAGTCGCTCGGTGTTGATCCGACTCCGTGTCCGGTTGATGTGGCTATTGCCGTGTGGCCCTGGGGGAAATATCTCGGGCCGGAAGCGCTGGAAAATGGCGTGGATGTGTGTGTTTCATCGTGGAATCGACTGGCTCCAAACACTATGCCTGCTATGGCCAAAGCGGGAGCCAATTACATGAACGGTCAATTGATAAAACTGGAAGCTCTCAGGCATGGTTATGTGGAAGGTATCGCTCTGGATGTTCAGGGACATGTGTCGGAAGGCTCCGGGGAGAACATTTTTTTAGTTCGCGATGGCGTTTTAATAACTCCGACATTTGCTGCATCGGTTTTGCCCGGAATCACCCGAAGTTCAATTATCACCCTTGCGGAAGACATGGGCATTAAGGTCATCGAGCAGAATGTTCCGCGTGAGGCTCTTTATCTTGCCGACGAGGTATTTTTCACTGGCTCGGCGGCTGAGATTACACCAATATCGTCTATTGATAAAATCAAAATCGGTGAAGGGAAATGCGGCCCGATTACTGCTAAGTTGCAAAAAGCCTTCTTTGACATTCTTGAAGGTCGCGCAGATGACAAATATGGTTGGCTGACGCTGATACCAGAATACAAAGGAGCTGCGGTTTAATGAAGATAGCAATTGGATGTGACCACGCCGGCTATGAATTCAAGGAGAAGGTTAAAGAAATTCTATCTGGTTGGGGACACGAAATTACAGATTTCGGTACCAATTCAAAGGAATCGGTTGACTATCCGGATTTCGGTTTGAAAGTAGCCCTCGCTGTTGCCGGTGGTGAAGCGGATTGGGGAGTAGCCATTTGCTGGACCGGTAACGGTATGACCATCACAGCCAACAAGATTCGCGGTATCAGGGCAGGTTTGGCTCTCAATCCAGAGATGGCATACCTAACACGAGCTCATAACGATGCCAATGTGTTGACCCTTGCGCAGAAATATACCCCGGAGGGACAGCTCGAGGAGATTTTGAAGAATTTCCTCGAGACTCCATTCGAAGGAGGACGTCATCTCCCCCGGGTAAACAAAATCCGCGCCGCTGAAGAAGGCTTAGCTTCGGAGGAAACAGTATGAGATATTTTATTTCAATATTCTTGCTGGTTATACTTCTATCAATTGCAGTTCTATTATCCTGTACAGCGCATGATAGTGGCTATCCTGATAATGTTATTTCAGTGCTCGAAAAGACGGGTGACAACCGCCCGGATCTGGAGAAAACGCTGATCTATTTTGCTGACAAGGGTGATACTCTTATGTACCAGGCAGCCTGTTTCCTGATCGGCAATATGGAAGGCCATAAATATGTAATCTTCAAGTTCTGTGATACTTCAGGGGAAGAGGTGGAGATAAATGCTCTTGCTTACCCGAATTATGATTCGCTGCTGGCGGATGTGTACCGGATTGAGGATGTCCGGGGGGAAATCAACTACGAGAAGGATGTGTTGATTAATGACATGGATACTATCAGCGCCGATTACCTGATAGAGAATATCGAGCTGGCCTTTGAAGTGTGGCGTTCAAAACCATGGGCAAGGGGGCTTTCATTTGAAACATTCTGCGAAGGAGTTCTACCCTATCGGGGTTCGAGTGAACCTCTTGAGTCATGGCGACGGGAATTCATGAAGAAGTATGAGAACCTTGCCGGAAAGATGGCAGATTCCACAGACCCGGTTGAAGCAGCATGTCTTATCAACGATGACATCAAGACCTGGTTCGGATTTGACCGACGTTTCTATTTTCATCCTACCGACCAGGGACTGCGAGAGATGCTGGCCAACGGCTTGGGACGCTGCGAAGATATGACTAATTTGGCTATCTACGCAATGCGGGCTAATGGTCTGGCAGTCACATCGGATTACACCCCCCACTGGGCCAACGCTAGTGGCAATCATGCCTGGAATGCCATTACTACTCCCGAGGGTGAGGTAATTCCGTTCATGGGCGCTGAAGCTAATCCGAGGAAGTACAATCTTTGGAGAAAGCTGGCGAAGGTCTACCGTAAAGCCTTTGGTCAGCAAGCGGATAATTTGGTGTTTATCAAGGACAGCGCCCAGAAGGTTCCCCGTTGGCTGGGTGGAAAAAGCTATAAGGATGTTACGAGTGCTTATGTAACAGTTTCCGATGTAACCATGCGGTTTGCAGAGCCGGTACCAGACTCGATACCGTTTGCTTACTTAAGCGTGTTCAATTCCGGTAAATGGCGAGCTATTCACTGGGGCAAAATTGTAGACAACGCGGCTCTGTTTTCTGATATGGGGACAGGAGTTGCGTATTTGCCCATGTTCTATCTCAACGAGGAACTGACTCCTGCCGGCTCACCTTTTATTCTGGAAGATGATGGTTCCATACGAGAATTGACAGCCTTTCCCGAAAAGGAAACAACTCTTAAACTCATATCCGAGACCAACCCAACGATTGAAGGGTCCGCAACTAATATCGAGAAATCCGCCCTTAAACCAGGTAAAGAATACGAACTGTTTTACTGGAATGAAGATTGTTGGCAATCTGTCGGTAAAACGGTAGCTGGCGAAGAACCAATGGAGATAACGGCTCCGTCCGGAGCGCTCTATCGCCTGATTGTATCCGGGTCGCGGGATGATGAGCGCATTTTTACCTGGGATGACGGCCAGCAAATATGGTGGTAGGCAGCAAGCCGCCTTTTCTTTCAGGGAGGATACGTTGCCATGAAATTGATCTGTCTCCTGTTGGCAATTCTGGTTGTGGTATTGGCCTTACCGTGCGTAGCCCAAAGTCCGCAGTCATTTGAAGAAGCGAAACAGCTTTCCATTGAGCAGAACAAGCCGCTTTTGCTTGAGTTCTTCCGAGAAGAATGAGAGTATTGCGAACTTGCCGCTCGTGAAGCGGAATCGGAAGAAGCAGTTAAGACAGCATTGTCACGAGTAATTCATCTGTCATTGAATGTAAGTGACGAAGAAGGAGCTCAACTCGCAAAGGTTTATCATGTCGGAAGTTACTTCCCACTGTTCGTTTTGGCTGATGGCAATGGTGATATTATCACTCGCTGGACTGGCTACACGAGTGCGCGACGTTTTATCGTTTCCCTGAACAAAGCGCTGGCCGACCGAATTACCATCAAACAACGCACCGAGCGACATCGCACTAACCCTAATACTCGTGATGCGCTTTTTCTGGCTAACTACAGCAAAAGCATCGGGGAGTTCCTGTCAGCTATTGATTATTATCGTCAGATACAAAAGCTGTCTGGCCGCGACTACTCAATGCAGATATTCGAAAGCAGCGCCAACGCCGCGTGGAGCGGTCTGATACCGTTTGATACAGTGATGCTTGCGGCTGATGTTATCCTGAAAGCGAAGAATAGAAACAACCGCAATGTCCAGAAAATTGCGCGGCTCATGGGCAACCTGGCCCGAAAGCTTCACACGACAGATAAAATAGCCAGGTACATTGAGGCTGGGATTGAAGTAACAGCCAAATCGCAAGAGGCTAAAACAATCGAATCGCACTATCGTTTCCTGGCTGACAAAGCTTTGTACATAGCTGCAGATACGGCTGAAGCATTACAACTGGAAAAAGAAAGTCTCGGAAAAGATTGGCAGACTAATCCGACAAAATTCTATTCTTTTGGGTTGTGGTGCTACCAGCGAGGGATAAACCTTGAGGAAGCAGAGAGCTATGTTCGCCGGGCGTTGGAACGCGCTTCATCGGGATATTTCAAAGCGAAACATCATGATTTGTTAGCGGAAATATCTTTCGCGCTTGGTAACACTGAAGAAGCAATCAGACAGACCGAGTTGGCTTTGCAAGAGGAACCTTCCAGCGAATTTTACGAGAAGCAGTTGCAACGGTTCCGCAAAGCGCTGGAGGAACAGTAAGGACTTAAAAAACCACTTGAGCACAAGTGCTATTCTATATATCATTGTGTCAGATTTGCAAATAGTCAGTTAAACCTGATGCTTTTATCAACCAGTTATTAAAAAACTGAGTTGTTAAACACTATAAAAGGTTATGTACCAAAAACAACGTACTATCAGAGCTGAAATTTCAATGTCGGGAGTGGGACTGCACACCGGCAACAACTGCATGATGACCTTCAAGCCGGCAGAGCCAGATACCGGGATTCGCTTCGTGCGCGCCGATCTCCCCGGAAAGCCATCAGTAATCGCTGACATCGACCATGTGGTAGACATTTCCCGCGGCACGACTTTACAGGATGGTAAGGCTGTGGTTCATACAGTTGAGCATATCCTGGCTGCTTTTGCCGGTTTGCAACTTGATAACATGATTGTCGAGCTTGATAACAATGAACCCCCCATAGGTGATGGCTCCGCTAAACCTTATGTTGATAAACTCCTTGAAGCGGGTATTGAAAAACAGGAAGCAGACAAAGTTTACCTGGAAATCGATACCCCTATGGCTTACCACGAATCGGAACGTGGGGTAGACTTGGTTGTAACTCCTTCGGATGATCTGCGCATCACTTTTATGATCGACTACAAAAATCCAGCACTGGGCACGCAGTATACAACTATTGTTGATCTTGAGAAAGAGTTTATCGATGAGTTTGCTGGAGCTCGAACCTTCTGTTTCCTCTCGGAAGTAGAGGCGTTGAAAGAAGCCGGGTTGATTAAGGGTGGAGGTCTTAACAATGCAGTCGTCATATACGATTCCGATCTTGGCCAGGTTGAAGTTGACCGCATTCGCAAAGCTCTCAATTTAAAGGAGGAAGCCTTCGTTGGCGAGACCGGTATAATCAATGACATTCCTCTTCGTTTTTACAATGAACCAGTTCGTCACAAAGCACTCGACTTGCTGGGTGATCTGTTTCTTATTGGGGTACCTTTCAAGGGACACGTGCTGGCGGCGCGCTCAGGTCATAAAGCCAATGTTGCACTGGCCCGAAAGATGCGAGACCTTTACCAAAAGAAGAAAATCGCCGGCAAATATAGTAAGAACAAAACCGGACCTTTATTCGATATTCGTGCCATCCAGAAAATTATGCCTCATCGCTATCCGTTCCTGCTAATTGACAGAATAATCGATCTGGTGCCCGGGGAAACAGTTACAGCGATTAAGAATGTGACTATCAATGAACCATTCTTTCAGGGACATTTCCCGGGTCACCCAATAATGCCTGGGGTGTTGGTCCTCGAGGCTATGGCTCAAGCTGGAGGTGTGCTCATGTTAAATGCCATTGCCGAGCCGGAGAAACACGTGGTCTATTTCATGGGCATCGACAATGCCCGATTCCGTAAACCGGTAATGCCGGGGGATCAATTGCATTTTGAACTGAAAATGAACTCATTCCGACGCAATATCTGCAAGATGTCAGGCAAAGCATTCGTGGATTATGATAAGGTGGCGGAGGCTGACTTTATGGCTATGGTGATTGAACGTGAGTAATATTCACCCGACAGCTATCATATCCCCTGGGGCCGAACTGGCGGAAAATGTAACTGTAGGACCATTCTCAATTATCGAGGATAATGTTGAAATCGGGGAAGGTACGAAGATAGCATCGACGGCTTTAATTGCTGAAGGGGCGCGGATTGGCAGAAACGTCACAGTCGCACATGGCGCAGTCATCTCTACTGTACCTCAGGACCTGAAATATGCGGGCGAAGAAACGACCGCTATTATTGGCGACGGAACTACTATCCGAGAGTATGCCACAGTAAACCGCGGCACAACGGATAAGCGTCGAACAAAGATCGGCAAGAATTGTCTTATCATGGCGTATGCGCACGTAGCGCACGACTGCACGTTAGGAGACAATGTCATTATGGGTAACGCCTGTACCCTAGCTGGACATATCGAAATTGGCGATTACGCTATTTTATCCGGGGTTTTGCCAATACACCAATTTGTCAAGATCGGCGCTCATTCTATTATCGGAGGAGGCTACCGGGTACCTCAGGATGTTTGCCCCTATGCTATGGCGGCGGGATATCCTCTCAAGATAGCTGGACTTAACATTGTAGGGTTGAAACGTCGCGGTTTCTCGACTGAGGTGTTGAAGACTCTCCGGAAGACGTTCAAGCTGTTATTCTCCAGTGGCTTGAATACAACACAGGCTGTGGCTCGTATCAAGGATGAGATCGAAATCATTTCCGAAGTCAGGGTGATTCTCGACTTTATAAAAAACTCCGAACGCGGATTAATGAAATAAAAAGCCTGAAGTTATTCTCCCTGGTATACTGTGCGCGACAGACGCCCTCGTCTGCCCGTTCACAATCCCATAGTCGAGCTATGGAACACCCGTGTCGCACCAATAAGCAATAGCGGAACCGCACTCCTTACACCGGCGGCCGCCTCCGGGGTCAAGCGCCGGGTTCATGTAACAAATGGATCTTATTGGGTATCAATCATCATTGCGGATGCTCAGTTCACCGTCTTTCAGATCCACACGTAAGATGGCACCATCCGATACGTCCCCTGCGATCAGCGCCCTCCCGATACGGGTTTCCAGCTCCCGCTGGATATACCGCCGCAGCGGTCTGGCGCCGTATACCGGATCATAGCCTTTCTCGGCGATGAAATGCCGCGCCGTATCGCTGATTTCGATGTTCATCTGGCGCTCCGCCAGGCGTTTGGACAAATCCTGGACCAGCAACGCCACAATTTGTTCGACCTCTCCGAGGGTCAGCGGCTTGAACAAGACGATATCATCGACCCGATTGAGGAATTCCGGGCGGAAGTGTTGCCGCAGTTCGCCCATGACCTGATTTTTGACAGCTTCGCTAAGCTTACCGCTTCGATCGATTCCCTCCAGCAGATAATGGGACCCGATGTTGCTGGTCAGGATGATGACGGTGTTTTTAAAGTCCACGGTCCGGCCCTGGCCGTCGGTCAGCCGGCCGTCGTCAAAAATCTGAAGCAGCACATTGAATACATCGTGATGGGCCTTTTCAATCTCGTCGAATAAAATGACGGCGTAGGGTTTGCGGCGCACGGCTTCGGTCAGCTGCCCGCCTTCCTCGAAACCCACGTAACCCGGAGGCGCGCCGATCAATCGGGCGACCGTATGCTTTTCCATGTATTCGCTCATGTCGATGCGAACCATGTTTTCTTCGGAGTCAAACAGGGATTCGGCCAGCGTTTTGGCGAGCTCCGTTTTTCCGACGCCCGTG
>QNAG01000138.1 GCA_003641415.1 Candidatus Zixiibacteriota bacterium
ATTGGCGCCTTTGCCGGGAGCTTTCAGCTCTACATAGCCGGCCAGTAGCTTCTTGATATGTATTGCGTAGTCCGGTTTGCCCATGTGATCGGCAAGCAATGTCTCTCCGGCAAGGACAGCTTTCTGGCCCATTGCAGCGGCGGCCTTTTCCACAAAGCTCTCGAAGGGGGCGCGAAGTTGTTCTTCAGGTTCGCCCATCAATTGCTGATTCATTTTCTCAGTGACTGATTCGGAGAACTCTTTCAAGGCTGTCAATATTGTATCGCTCTTTGGCATGCCCAAGAATCCCTTTTTGTTAGCCTTGTGTCAAGAGTATTAAGTTGAAAACCTCTCTCCCAACGAAAAATTCCCAAATCCAGTCAGCATCTCGAACCTAAACCACATAAATTCGAAATCCAAACAGGGCATCACGGCAGATTGCCAGATCGTCGTAATGTCGGAGTCGAGCCATAAAATTGAGTATACAAGTTTGCAGATCCCACAGCAAGTCCCGAACCGTGCCCCTGTTTCGGTCTTTCTGGCAGTCCGCCATAAGCGATTGACGACCACCACAGCAGGCGTTGACAAGACCGTATTACACACCGTATTATATTAAATTGTATGCGATTAATGGTCGATAGGATTTATAATGAATATCTCGCGTTACATGAGTGAAGAAGCTATACGGTTGGAGATGATAACCGTTGTCCTACCGCTTGAGGAGGATCAGTCGATCGAGAAGTGGCGTGAACAATGCAAAGCGCTCGTTCTGTTTGAACTCGTTGATATTCTCGATGAAAATTCTCGGATTGGTAATCGTAACAAGCTGCTTCTTGATTTTACAAATCGCGAGAAACAGGCCAGTACAGCAATCGGTCAGGGCATAGCTTTGCCGCATATCAGATCAAAACATGCCAAGGAATTCATGATTGGCTTTGCTCGTTCGACCACGGGGTATGACTTCGGCGCTCCCGATGGCAAGCCGGTCCATCTCTTTTTCGTAATGGCAGCTCCCCCCTATGATGATTCCCTCTACCTGAAAGTTTTCAAGTCACTGGCCGAGATGCTCCAGTATGAATCATTCAGGGAAGAGCTAATGTCAGTATCCTCTGCCGGCGAAGTTATCCGCGCTATCAGATTAATGGAATAAGTAGCTCCATCCCCCTCACACTATTTCAGCGTGCGCTAACTTTTCCTCACTACTCTTAGAATTACCTTGAGAAGCGCTGCCAAACACCTGCATTTTATTTTTGACCACGGCCTTAACAGCCTCACGAGTAGTTGCGAGTATTTTTCTTGGATCAAATAATTCAGGATTCTCTGTAAGGGTTTGCCTGATAGTTGAGGTAAACGCCAAGCGAAGGTCAGTATCGATATTTATCTTATTGATACCGTTTTGCACAGCCTTCCGATAGGCTTCGTCCGGAACACCTTTAGCATTTGCGATTTGCCCGCCATACTTAGTAAGTTTATCAGTCAGTTCTCTTGGAACGCCACTGGCGCCATGCAAAACAAGAGGAATCCCAAGTCTCTTTTTTATGGTCGCAATGCGGTTAAAATCTAGGCGGGCTTCTTCTTTGAACTTGTATGCGCCATGACTTGTTCCGACCGCCACAGCAAGAGTATCGACGCCACTTTCCTCAACAAAGCGCTGGGCTTCATCGGGGTCTGTTAAACATGCATCTTTCGCATCAACTTTGATATCATCTTCTATACCACCCAAACGTCCAAGTTCGGCTTCGACAGTAACACCATGTTGATGAGCATAATCTACAACTTCCCGGGTTACTCTGATATTCTCCTCAAGCGGGAGGTGGGAACCATCAATCATGACAGAGGTAAAACCCGCCTCAATACACTCTATTACCAATTCCATTGAGGGACCATGATCCAGATGCAGAGCCACTGGAACCGAAATTCGTTCTGCTCCTGCTTTAACCATAGCCACCAGATTGTGAGCCCCAGCATAACTTACACCATCCTTCGAGGCACCAATAATCACTGGCGAATTCATTTCCTCTGCTGCTTGAAGAACAGCCTGAGTGAACTCAAGATTGCTGACATTGAATTGACCGATAGCATAGTAGTTCCTGTTTGCATCAGCATAAACATCATTTAGGGATACTAAAGGCATACAAACCCCCGTGGTTAGAGATATTTTAGCTCAAACTCAAAGCACTGAGCCCTTTTATTTTTCTATCTATGTTTATCGACAGAAATCGAAGCCTCTCAATAGAGTCTTTCTCACATAGAAGAAATTAGGGGATCGTTACATTAGGACAAGAATCGTTTCATATTCTGGAAATACCCCTCTTTTTAACATACCGCAACAAATGCCTTATGTTATTCTTCTACATAGGCTAATGCTGATTACTTGGAGTATCACTTTATATATTGGGAGGATTTCGCAAAGCGATCTTACCAGTGTTCTAATTTCATCCGATATTTTTTGGGAAGCTGATTCTCCAATCTACCGTCTTTTAACAAACCACAACCAAGCAGCAGCTCATTGAAAGTCACCATGACAAACCCCCTTTTTACCTCACCAATTTTGCTCTCATCGAGATCAATATCTTCTCCGCAACAGAAATAACGCGTCTGGTCCCGATTAAGAGTGATAATGTTGCGAGTAACATATCGACCGAAATACTGAAAGAAATTTGTTGAAGGTTTTACTGTTTTCTGGACACGAGCAATCAAGACACCGCATGAATCAGCGATCTCGGTTGCCAGTGTTGAAGGTGGGCCAAGAAAAACGCGACCTCTGGGACCGCTGTAGAACACCCAAGGGGCAAAAACAACCGAACTAATGCCAAATCTTTTGCTGAAATACTCCAATACGCGACTGATGTTTTCTAAAGAACAAAGCTCGATCATTTGGATATCTTGGCAACAAAGAAGCCATCGGTGTTGTTGTGATGCGGCCATACCCGTCTGGTATTACTTACACCTGAACTCAGCGTTTGCCCTTCCCATGAATCTATCGGCAATCCGAAGACGAAATTTTCAAGATAAATTGGCTGAACAGTGGCTGGACGATGACGTAGGAGGTGATCTACAACCAGTTCGTTCTCTTCCGGCGCCAAGCTGCATGTAGAGTACAATAGAGTCCCTCCCTCAGCCACAAGATCAAAGGCACGAGTGATTAAATCTTTCTGCAAGGCTGAGTATCCGCGTATTCGCTCCAACGACCACCTCTCCAGCACTTCAGGATTTTTGCGTACGGTGCCATCAGCAGAACAAGGAGTGTCAAGTAATACAACATCGAACTCTACGTGTGGAAACGCCTGGATCTCAAAATTCGTAATTATGGAATTGATGACTCCTGCTTTGTTGAGATTGAACTTGAGAGCGCGAATACGCCGATAGCTGCGGTCGTTAGCTACCAAACAACCGCGATTGTGCATGATCGCCGCTATCTGGGTGGCTTTCGAACCGGGCGCAGCACAAGTATCAAGAACAGTCGATGCCCGACGGAGTTCATCCCGCATTATCAGTGGCGGTAACATTGAGGCTGATTCCTGAATATAGATTGTGCCAAGAAATCGTTCTAACGTAGAACTCAGCACTTCAGCATCAACCGAGAAAGCATCTTCATACCACAGGAAGTGACGGAGGTGGATACCGTAACTCTCAAGACGGTCAATTACCTCACCAGATGATGCTTTAAGTGTGTTCACACGGAACGAATTCACCGGCGGTTCAATCAGCGACGCGAAGAACGCCTTTTCATCATCAACCAGTGGGCCATAGCGTTGCTTGAACGCCTGAGGAATATCGATTGGTCCTCTCATAAACAGAGAAGATACCATTATCGACAACGCTTGGCAAGACGAACGAGCTGTGCACTTTAACCGGGGCGCTTATAAGGGCAGATTTGATCGTTGGACACAGTAAATCCCCTCCGGATCGAAATACAGATTCACCGTATAGCGCAGGATATCATCTCCATTGGTCAGATATGGTTCAAGGAAAGTGATAGTGTACTCGCCCGATGGAAGGTTCAGTATCTCATACCCCAAGTCAAAACAGCAGATGCAATCACAGCCGCCGTTGTACAAGGAATCAATCTCCTCGATAATAATATTGCTCCCTTCAATGGAAACATCAGCTACAAATACCGGGCAGCAGTTCAATACCGCATTGATGTGACGCAAAGACAGTGTACCTGCACTGTAATGCCACTGGAAACAACTCCTATTGGCTAGTGTATCATAATCTTTACACTCACTGGAGTCAGTCAGACTGCCGGTCGGATAGATCTCTGTCTGCCACGGATAGCTCGATCGATCAAAGCAAATATCGCCGATAGGAGCAGTACTCAGATTCAATGTAAATTGCAGTGTATCATCACCCTGAGGAAGATACATTTCTACGAACTTAACCGTGTAGATACCCGAAGAAAGATTACTTATACTGTATTCTAAGTTGTAGAGACATAGACAGTGGCAATAATCACCACTTTCGGTTTCGGTGATCGTGATGACGTTGTTATCTATATCAATATCGGCCGCCAAATCGGTGCAACAGTTGAAACCGGCATTGAAATGCGTCAACTGCAAGGTACCCTCACCGTCGTACTCGTACACAACACAGTCCTGATCGAGCGAGAAGGATTGAGCAACCTTATCGACAGTATGTATTCCACACCCACTGTAGTCGATCAACATTCCCGAGGGTTGGTTACCACCACCATCAGTGGAACTACTGCATCCCGTTATAACAACCATCGCGCCAACAATAGCCAGCACAACGACCGCAACGCGGATTGGATTCATCTTGAAATTTATAGTCTGTAAATCCATAATTTTCCCTCCTATATGTATCTACAAGTAAAGACGTCACAATATTTGAACCGTTCATAGAATTCCAAAAAAATACTCAATATTCATGTCGAAATAAGCACCGGTGAATTGCAATATGATGTCCACTTAATATATTACAACTTATGATACATTACCCTGAGGTGACTCAATACAGGAATGTAGCGATTATGGCCAGCCAGATGATAACCGATGCGATTATTGCTCGGGTCTGGTTCCGGCATACCAGCAAAAAGAAGGTTGTAAATAACAGGGCAATTCCAATTCTCGTGGTCCATTGTTCAAGAAAAGACACCGCCAGACCGTCTCCCAGCAGTACCATTGCAGCCACAGCCAAACTGACATAAATCATCCATAAGGCGCTTTTGCTGCTTGATGTTTTCGGCTGTTCATCGCTCACGGTTATACCCCTTAAAGAAGTTCTCGATTCCTTTACAAAGTCCTTTGGCAATCCGGTATCGGAAGCGGCCGGTTTTTAGCTTCGCCTCCTGTTCGGGAATCATCATAAAAGCGCATTCTACCAAAACCGCCGGATACTGAGTTGATCGAAGAACAGCCAAGTTGCCATGGTACAGCCCGTGATCATCCAACCCGGTTGCCTTGATAAGTTCTGGGTGGATTGCCCGGGCTAAATCAAGAGAATGTGGATGGTAGTAGTAGGTTGAGCTTCCATTATTAACAAAAGGATTGACACCATCAGGCAATGCATTGTTATGAATCGAAATAAACAGGTCGGCATCGTGTTCTTTAGCTATAGCTGGCCGATCATACAGGGGAACATCGCTGGCGTCGGAACGTGTCATAACAACGTTCACTCCTTTTTTTTTAAGCATCTTTTTCAAAACCAGCGCAATACCCAGATTTGCTTCAGCTTCAGTGTATCCTGTGGGACCTATTGCCCCCGGATCTTTGGAGTGGCCCGGGTCAATCACAATTGTCTTGCCACGCAGACGATGTACGTTTTCAGGCGGACGATTGAATTGGAAATAGAAAGTATTCCCCTCATAGTAGCCGTCATAGCCCCAAATATCCTGAGTTAGTTGGAGTGTTAGTTCATACATCCCTATCTCTGGTTGCGACCATGTAATCAGGTCTACGAGTTCATCATCGGCATCATATCGTATCCAGTCCGTGTCGCTGGTGACACCGTAAAGTCGTATGGATACCGTGCGTCGATCGTGTTCTATAACCTTAAACGGGTGCTTGCCCGATAATGGTATCTCAATTATCAAATGGTCTGAGTAGCTATAAGTTCGGAGAGTTACCAAGTGGGATAGCGGAGGAAGGTAACCTTTTGGTAACCGCTCTACTGATTCGTGATGGACCCAACCATACTGTCCGATCGAAAGCTGAAGTTTGTACCAATCCCCTATTCTGCCCACAGCTAAAGCTTCGACGCCTTCAGGTTGAAAGATGGACAAGTATCCTTTGCGTGGTCCATAACGCACAATCTGGACAGAGTCAGTGAAACGAACGGTGAACGGATAATTTTCACTATTCATAACAACCGTGTAACTGCTGCTGTCGGTGATAATCGTATCCGGCAGAGTCAGAGGCTTTAGATCAATGCTATCCCTTTCAGACTGAGTGCCAAGAAAATAACGTGCAATTATTTGACCCTTAGCTGGAGGTGCAAGATAATACTTAAGGCGGATAGAGCCATCAGACTGAACCGTCCCTGGAATATCATAGAAGCCAGTATAAATGCCCCTGATTCTCATTGAATCAGGAACCGCACCGACACCGAATACAGACTCGCCCCAGTAAGCCTGTATTTTGGGATCTGCCTCCGTCATTGGGATTGAGTCAGCAATACCCGGCACAGAGAACCATGCGCGACAACCGGGTGTGGCTTGGAACGAGACTCGCAACTGATCCCCTGCTGATAGAACTAAATCACCTTCGTATATTCTCTGTTCATCTCCAAAGCGAAGACTGTCTCTGCTGAATGATCTCAGAGGCACAGGAACCTTCACTGAGAGAGACATTGATAGCTCAGTCGTCGGGAAGTCAGAGCGAAAACCACGCTTGAAACGATAATGATAATCTCTGTCTGGAGATTTTGTTTGAGCTATTATTTTGAATTTAAATTCACCGGGTTCTATCGGGACAAACGCCAGGAAGCCACCATCAGGATGAACAGATACAGACTGTTCGTTAATCTGCAGTTGCCAGTCATCCCCTTTGTGGACTTTCTTGATATTTCCGAAAATGAAAGATGAGTCTATGGCTTGAATTACCTGACCTTCTTTAGGGTAAATAACAGTAATTGTTGGTTGTTCTTCTGCAAGCAAAGAGGATTGCACTGACGCAATCATCAAAAACGATGCCAGCAACCACAGTGGCCAACGACGGAATCTATTCAGCAA
>QNAG01000139.1 GCA_003641415.1 Candidatus Zixiibacteriota bacterium
ACCGGTCAGCACGCCGTTTTCAAAGATGGCCGTGGTGTCTCGGGCTGGCATGGAGACCCGGCCGCTCTGCGCGTCACCGGTGACCTGCACCAATTCGAAATTTGGCAGCACGAAGGCAGGATAAAGCACGGGAATCCGTTCAGGCGGGTTTTCGAAGTCTAAGGTTTTTCCCATCAGAAAGAAAAAGGCGATATCGAAACAGCCCGCGATATTCTGGAGGGGATTGTCGATGACCGGCCAGATCACCTAAAATCGATTATTGAGCTTATCCGTGTTTATCTCTATCATGATGATCGCCGTAAGCTGGAAAACCTCCTCCGTACGTTAGCTCGTCATAAAGAGAGCCTGTCGGCTGCAAATCAAAAAGATACAGAGGATATCAGCACTCCTCAACAACCTGCAAATCAATAGCTGAACTGCTCATGATTGTCCGTCTCTTTCTATCCGTTGCCAGTCTGTTGGTCTGTTCAATTACTGTTAGTGCTGATGACATTTATTCGTTGATTTCGCGGGGACATCTCAAGGAGGCTACGGAAGCTCTGTCGGCCGTGTCGACTGCAATGATGCGCGACGGTAACACGCTTTTCTTTCAGTCATTATTGGAAACTGATGCAGCCAAATCAGCCGATCTCATGGAAGCAGCATTAAGGACATCAGTTGATATAAAGTATAGAGAGGAAATTTACATTAAACTAGCTCAGTACTGTTTTGTTGTGGGAGATTATCATCGGTTGCAACAACTCATTACTAACTACACGGTAACGTGGGAACAGGGTCGCTTCGGAAATCAGATGTTACGTTTTTCGGTAGCAGTTGACCAGGAAAAGAAGGAATACAAATCCGCATTACGACAGATTGACCGTTACCTTCTCCGCTATACAAATCGTGACCAGCAGCAGTGGGGTAAAATTGACAAGTCACGTGTGATGTTAGCTCATGACAAACGAATAGGTGCTAACAAGCTGCTTAAGGAGTTATCGCGACAACGATCCGGTCCATGTGTACCTCAAGCTCTTTACCAATTGACTATTGATGCCATCGATAGAGAACGTGTCGATGATGCCGTATTCTACTACAATTTACTCCGAGAAGGTTTTCCTTCATCGGTGGGGCTTGATGCTCTGGTAAATCGCCTGGCAGGACTATCTTTCGAAGATATCCATAACAATGAAGCAGACAAGCTCACGGGTACTTACTATTCGGTGCAAGTTGGAGTTTTTTCCGAACGTTCTAATGCCAAGAGGCAAGCTGACCTCTTTAAGCAGTATGGGTATAAGGTGGAGATTAAGTCCAGGACAATCTCTGATGTAAAATATCGTGTTGTATACGTTGGCCGATTTGGTAGTTTCAACGAGGCAGCCAATTTTAAGAAAAGGCTGGAAGCGGAGCATCACGAGGTTTTCCAGGTTGTCGCCCGATGACTGTGGGTGACGAAAAGATATCCAAACTTACGCCGCTGATGCGGCAGTTTCACGACATTAAAGCTAAACATCCGGACAAGATACTTTTTTTTCGTATGGGTGATTTCTATGAGATGTTTGGGGATGACGCAGTCAAAGCAGCGCCGATTCTCGGAATTGCCCTGACCTCTCGATCTCATGGAACACAAGAGCGAATACCTTTGGCAGGTGTTCCTCACCACAGTGCTGACAAGTATCTGGCTCGACTTTTGGCAGCAGGGGAGAAAGTTGTTATTGTCGAACAAACTGAGGATCCCAAAACTGCAAAAGGTTTGGTGAAAAGAGAGATTGTCGAAATTCTCACGGCTGGTACATCTGCTGTTGATACCAGCAATGGAGATCAACAATCGGTTTGGTTGGCAGCCTTGTGTGAACGTAGGAAACCACTAAAATTAGGTCTGGCTGCACTTGATCTGTCTACCGGTTCTTTTGTCGTTGATGAGGGTCCAGTCGAAGATATTCTGGAGCGAATTAAAGTTCTTGCACCAAGTGAAATTCTTTATCCGGAAGCTTCCTGCGATGATACGGATTTCACTAAACGCTATGGATTGACAGACAATGATACACAGTTAACCGGCTTCGAGGATTGGAACTTTGATTATCGAACAGCTAAAAGGGAACTCAACGAACAGTTTGGCACAAGTACTTTAGACGGCTTCGGGGTAGGAAAAAGCCATGTTGCAATTACTGCTGCCGGTGCAGTGTTGCGTTATCTAAGAGAGAATCACCGTGACCAACTTCA
The DNA here is from genome assembly GCA_003641415.1 of Candidatus Zixiibacteriota bacterium. Classification (GTDB taxonomy): domain Bacteria; phylum Zixibacteria; class MSB-5A5; order GN15; family FEB-12; genus B120-G9. The sequence goes on from QNAG01000139.1 coordinate 2,203, forward strand.
CCACATCAACCGACTTACAAAGTTTGACAATGAGGAACACATGGTCCTCGACTACAGCACGGTACGTAACTTGGAGTTGGTGACCAACATTGCCCATAACACCGAACAAAACACACTGTTTTCGGTTATAAACCGTTGCCAAACGGGAGCTGGAGCTCGTCGTCTGCATGGAGCTTTGCTGCGCCCATTTCGTTCTCGGACCAGTATAGAACGACGTCTTTCAGGTGTTGCGGAATTGGTGAAAAATAGAGAACTAGCCAACGCAATTCGCGAACATAATAAAAGCCTGCCGGATTTGGAAAAGCTTTCCGGACGATTGGGAATCGGTAAACTTAATCCGCGACAGACAGCCTCGATCAAAGACGGCCTTATTATCTGCAAGGATTTGAAGAAGACCCTAATCGCCGCTTATAGTCCTCATTTGTCAGATATAGGTGGTGCATTACCTGATTGCAATAATATTATCGACAGAGTTAACGATGCGCTGGTTGAAGATCCACCATTGGTAGCTACCAAGGGAGACATTATCAAACGGGGTTTCTCGCAAAAGCTTGACGATCTAAACGACTCTATCCGTGATGCCCGCCAGTATATCGGATCTCTATCTAAAATTGAGAGAGAACGTACTGGAATAACTACTCTTAAGGTTGGCTTTAACAAGGTATTTGGTTACTACATCGAAGTGACAAAAGCTAACCTTGAGAGCGTTCCTGATGACTATATCCGTAAGCAAACTCTGGTCAATGCCGAACGCTATATCACGCCGGAATTAAAGGAAAAAGAAGCTCTCATCCTGACCGCCGAAGAGAAGATTTTCAAACTTGAAGAAGAGCTGTATAATCAGCTTGTGGAGTTCCTCTCAAGTCGTATTACTGACATTATTGCTACAGCTAATCTGGCCGCTGAGATAGATCTGGTATCCGGTCTGGCTGAAGTGGCAGTAGAAAATGGTTATTGCCGTCCGGAGATATACGACGACACCCGCCTTATTATAGAAGAAGGACGCCATCCTGTCATTGAGACTGTTCTTCCCGCTGGTTCTTTTGTTACTAACGATGTTTCACTTTCATCGGAAAAAGACCGTATACAGATTCTAACCGGACCTAACATGTCAGGTAAATCTACCTTTCTCCGTCAGATTGGATTAATTGTTATCATGGCCCAGATTGGCTCCTTTGTACCGACGTCACGTGCGGAGATTGGGTTGGTGGATAGAGTTTTCACACGCGTTGGAGCGGTCGATAATCTTGCCCGAGGACAATCGACTTTTCTGGTTGAGATGGTTGAAACAGCAAATATATTGCACAATGCTACCAACCATTCGCTTGTACTCCTGGATGAAGTAGGCCGTGGTACCTCAACTTTTGACGGTCTCTCTATTGCTTGGGCTGTTGTAGAGTACATAGATGAACACACAAGGTCACGAACAGTTTTTGCTACACATTATCACGAGTTAACCGGTATGGCCGAGATATATCCCGAGATAGTAAATTTTCAGGTGTCCGTGAAAAAATGGGAAGACCGTGTGATCTTTATGCATAAAATTATTAAGGGTGGTTGTGATGATTCCTATGGAATTGAAGTGGCCAAATTGGCTGGCCTACCGCAGAAACCAATTACGCGAGCTCGTCAGATTCTTCGTTTGTTAGAGTCGGGCAAGTTTACACAGAGTGAGTTAGGAAAATCCATTTACAAGGACAGAGTACAACCTTCATTATTTGAAATACAGCCTTCGAAAATCGAGGAAAAAATCAAAGCTGCTGATTTAGATAACATGACACCAGTGGAAGCCTTTGACTTTCTTAGAAAACTTTACAAGGAACTACAGTGAGTCAGCTATCAGCCAACAACGAACAAACGCATTGGATCAGACCGCTTCCAGAGCAGGTTGTCAACAAAATAGCAGCCGGTGAAGTTATAGAGCGACCAGCGGCAGTTTTGAAAGAACTGGTAGAAAACTCCATTGATGCCGGATCAGATCGTATCGAGATTCAAGTTGAGAAATCTGGAACAAGTTTAATCAAAATCGTCGACAATGGCTGTGGAATCCCAGAAGAACAAATTGAGATTGCCTTCTCTCGACATGCAACATCAAAGATTTCCGTCTTTAAAGATCTTGATTATCTCGGAACTTACGGTTTTCGTGGCGAAGCTTTACCATCAATTGCATCGGTTTCGCGGATGCGCATGGTGTCCCGTCCGCATACTGCTGACTCTGGCATGGAGATTATTTATGAGGGTGGTGTGATGCAATCCTTGCGTCCTATGGCCGCCGCACCGGGAACAACGGTAGAAGTCGAAAATCTGTTCTTTAACACTCCTGCCCGGCGCAAATTTCTCAAAACCGAAACTACCGAGGCCAGATATCTATCCCGTTTCGCTACTGCGCTTGCTATCGGACGAGCAGATATCGCTCTTTCATTTTCGATCAACAACCGTAAATTGTTTGCTCTCCCAAGTAAACAATCTCTATTAGAGCGGATCACCAACGTATTGGGTAAAGGACGAAAGTTTATCCCTATTGAGGGTGAAGACGAATTTGCATCTGTTCGTGGGGGTGCTGGTTTGCCCGATGCTGCGCAGCACAACAGGTATGGCCAGTTTATATTTATAAATGGTCGCTATGTTCAGTCTCCATCATTGTCACATGCATTTATGTCTGGTTATGGGGAGTTGTTACCCAAGGGAATGTTCCCGGTAGGAGCTCTTCTGATTACTGTAAATCCGTCTGAAATTGATGTGAATGTTCACCCGGGAAAGACTGAAGTGCGTATTGCCCGAGAGCGCGAGATACATCATCTGATACACCATCTGATTGCGGCTGCTCTGCGTCAGGATGGTATTATTCCACTGTTTGATATCGCACACAGAAAGCCTTCATCTAATGATACTACTCAGTCAGATAGATTATCAATGCCACAGAATTCAAGTCAGGCAGTAATTCCCGGGGTTTATGGGCGAAATCCCATTGATGCTGGATCGCTCTCAGATTTATATCGTCCGCCAGATATTGCTCTACCTTCAGCAGAAAAGCCACCAGTCAGAGTCGATCACGAAACAGGCGAAGTGTTTAACAATTCTCTGCCTGAAATTGAATCTCTCCCACACACACCAACCGACAACACAGGTACTGAATCTTCATTGGGGTTCCGCTTTGTAGGTCGGTTTGCCGATCTGTATCTTCTGCTTCAGGTTAGAGAGGATCTCTATATAGTAGACCAACACACAGCTCATGAACGGGTATTGTACGAAGAGATGCTGACCAAGATTGAACGGGGATCGGTAGATGGACAGAGTTTACTTTTCCCTGTCCAGGTAGAGTTGACTCCCGAGCAACTATCGGTATTTGAAGAATCGCAGGAAATGCTCAACCGTTCAGGGTTTACAGTATCGACTTTTGGCGGTAGAATGATTAACATTGAGGCTGTACCGATGGTACTTTCTATCAAGTCACCAGAGAAAGTTATTCTAAAGATTATTGATGACCTGTCTTCACAGCGCAAAGCCGGACAGGATTTAACTAAAACTATGGCTCAGTCGATTGCGTGTCGGTCAGCGGTGATGTCGGGCGACCGCTTGAACGATCAGGAAGCCGAACACCTGCTGTGGGCACTGATGCAATGTAAAAAACCGTACTCCTGTCCTCATGGACGCCCAACTTTTATTAAGATAAGCAAAAGCGACCTCAACAGGCAATTCGGGCGTGAGTGATTCACCTGTCTTACCAATTATCTGTGGTCCTACCGCTTCCGGTAAGACTGGTGTGGCCGTGAAACTTGCTCGCGACTTCCCTGTAGAGGTCGTCTCCGCTGATTCCCGTCAGATCATCAGGAAGCTCGATATTGGAACCGCTAAGCCCACACTTGAGGAATGCCGCAAAGTGAACTTCCATCTGGTAGATATCATTGAACCCGGCGAGAGGTATTCTGCTTTTCGTTTCATTGATGATGCCAATGCTGCCATTGGTGAGATACTTAGTCTCAATCACATCCCGCTTATTGTAGGTGGAACCGGACTATACCTTCGAGCGTTATCGGAAGGCGTTGTCGAGATAAACAACGATGATATGTCAATCCGTGATAGTCTCGAACAGGAGATGGGACGAATAGGATCGCAGGCCATGTTTGAACGTTTGGAACAGATTGACCCACTCGAAGCGAACCGGTTGCATCCAAACAACAAAGTCCGCATTATTCGCGCCTTGGAGATATTTGAATTGACCGGTAAAACGCGTTCGGAACTGGCCATTACAGGCGCATACCATAAGAGTGAATATAATTTTCGATATTACTGTCTTGCCCCACCTCGAGAAGCTTTGTACGAGCGCATTAACAAAAGAGTTGACGAAATGATAGCAACGGGTTGGCTTGAAGAGCTAAAAGTGTTGATCGATACCGGTATGAGGGAGGCTATCAGGAAATCGAACGTTATTGGTTATCGAGAACTGCTTGATCACATCGATGGCAAGTATTCACTTGAAGAAGCGGTGGCGTTAATCAAACAGAACACGCGACGTTACGCCAAGCGCCAGATGACTTGGTTCCGCCATCAGGGGGAATGCGAGTTCTTTGAGAGTCGGGACAAACTTGTGGCGAGTCTGGCGGGGCGGGGGTTCTGTCGCTTCATTTGTGGCATTTGAAGCTTGATCCATGACAGATTAAGCGTATATTATAAGATTTGAAACAAGACACACGACGGATAACGTCTGATCTGTTGTGGCGGTAGCTTAATCTGTGTCATAGAGTGATTCTCATAAATATTTTCCGTTTGGGTTTAGAAAAAACTAGACTTTTGTAAGTTGATGTGCCATAGATTGGTATGGCACAGCGATTGTTGATAGCGAATCCGGAGAATGCGAGTA
>QNAG01000140.1 GCA_003641415.1 Candidatus Zixiibacteriota bacterium
GATAATAGCACGATCAAGCCTTCTTGGATTCCCGGAACCACCAAGGGGTTCTGCCCTACTTTCATACTAACTTTGCGTAGCGGCGGGCCTTGTGTCCGCCGTTCCAATGCTGGGAGACAAGCCCCCAGCCTACGCGCGGGATAATAGTGCGATCAAGTCGCCCGAAGTTTTAGAGGGTAAGATTGGTTTCCTCTAACTTCGCGTAGCGGCGGGCCTTGTGTCCGCTGTTAGATTGCTGGGAGACAAGCCCCCAGCCTACGCGTGATAGGAATGGTTGCGGCACATTCGCTGGGAGACAAGGCCGCACCCTACACGACACGTGAACAGCAGATCAGGTTGCTTGCAACCTGACACAGGGGAATCTGTCGCCCACAAACAATTGGGACAACTCTTACTAATATATAACAATAAAATCTTTGCCACTTCACCTCCAGTGTGCTATCGTTAGGGTGACAAACATAACATAAGGAGGGAATATGGCGTCATATATCATGGCCATGACCATCAATCCAGCCGCGAAAAAGGAACACCCTAATTTGTCCCACCATGTTAATCAGTCTCTGGAAGTGTTTACAAAGAACGAAGTAACAGTGGATAAACTGTATGCTACCCTCGGGCGGTATGATTTCCTGGCTGTGTTTGATGTGGCTGATCAAACAGTAGCGTTTCGGGTAGCTTCCGAAATCAACAGTATGGCTATTCTTGAAACCGAGACCTGGCCTGTTATTCCGTTTGAGAATTTTTCAAAGCTGATATAGAAGGAAGTGTCGTTAGCGTAGAAAAAGAGAAAAAAACGAATCCCGATAAATTCAACATGACAACCAACAGATTTCTCAACCATGATTCACCGAGACTGAACAGAGTGAATTTTACCTCTCGCAAGAGTCTGATAGTGCTCATTTTGGCTATTGCCTTGTCTCTGGCTTGTTCCAGGTCAAGTGAGTCTGATTCTAATAACAAAGAACCGGAAATTACCAGGTTCTATACGTATAGCGTGATCAATGAGTATCCCCACGATAATGCCGCCTACACCCAGGGACTGGTCTATGTGGATGGCGTCCTCTACGAGGGAACGGGTTCCTATGAGCAATCCTCGCTTCGCCGTGTTGACCTCGAAACCGGCGCTGTCCTGCAGAGTCGAAGTTTACCCTCCAAAAACGCAGGATTCTACTTTGGGGAAGGAATAGACGTGCTTGGTGAGAAAATCTTCCAGTTGACCTGGCTGTCCCGGGTGGGTTTTGTATATGATCGCATTACATTTGATTCGTTGGATTATTTTGGGTATAACACTCAGGGCTGGGGGCTGACTCATGACAGCTCGCAGTTTATCATGAGTGACGGATCCTCGATTTTGTATTTCCGTGATACTTCCACCTTTGCGATATCCAGAACTATCCAAGTTCACGACAGTATCAGATCGATAGGAAATCTCAACGAGTTGGAGTACATCAATGGTGAGATATACGCCAATGTCTACCAAACTGATCGCATTGTGCGCATTTCTCCCTCAACAGGTTTTGTTACCGGCTGGATCAATCTCGCCGGCATTATTGAATGGTACTCCGGAATCGGTGTTCTCAATGGCATAGCTTACGATAGTGAAAATGACAGGCTCTTTGTCACCGGTAAGAACTGGCCCAAACTGTTTGAGATTGAGCTGGTGGAACAGCAATAGGCTGGCTTATGGATATTCCGTAAAGCTATGGTTTCATCGAGCCATAGTTCATGCTCCTGATGCTGCCATGACCAAACACTGGTAAGACTTGTTCAACGAATTAAGTTAGGATTTGAATGGAATTGCGTGATGAATTGAGAGTGGTCGCTATACGCTGGACGGCTGAGGGGACACACCAGGGTGAATATCTGGGAGTGTCACCGACCGGTAAACTGATATTATTTCGTGGAATCGAGATTCTACAAATAGTCAATGGTCAAGTCGCTGAACGCTGGGGAGAATGGGATGGTTTCGATCTGCTTGAGCAGTTAAGAGCGCCATAGACCGACTAGTGATAATCCTCAAAAGTTTATAATTTTATCAAACTATACATTGAAGAGATAATAATAAGAATAGCATTACCTATTCTTATTATTTTTTGTTAATGTCGCGCACTGGTGTTAAAGGTTCTGTGGAACCAGCGGAGCCACAAGGAAAACAGAATCAGCACTCAGGTTCAAAATGCGTCCGACTTCAGATTTTCCACTGAGAAATCCTGCTCCATCTTTTCATCAACAAACACCCCGTCTTTACGGATTAGTTTATCGTCAAACCAGATCTCTCCGCCACCATAGTCTTTTCTCTGAATCAGTACCAGGTCCCAATGGATAGACGACTGGTTGCCGTTGGGGGCTTCATCGTAACACTGGCCGGGAGTCAAGTGGAACGAGCCGGCGATTTTCTCATCGAAGAGGGTATCCTTCATCGGATGCAGGATGAACGGGTTGACACCAATCGCGAACTCTCCAACATAGCGGGAGCCCTCGTCAGTATCGAGAATCTCGTTGAGTTTTTTGTCGTCGCCGTCACAGGTAGCCTTGACGATTTTCCCCTTCTCGAAAGTGAATGAGATACCAGTGTACACGTTCCCCTGGTAAAGTGATGGTGTGTTGTATGTAATAGTACCGTTGATGGAATCACGTACCGGTGCAGTGTAGACTTCACCATCGGGGATATTACGCTCACCATCGCATTTGACTATGTGGATATTCTTGATGGAGAAGGTCAGGTCAGTTCCAGGGCTTACGATGTGAACTTTGTCAGTCGCTCCCATAAGAGCCGCAAGTCCATTCTGAGCTTTGGACATTTTAGCGTAATCAGCGCAACAGACCTCAAAGTAGAAATCTTCGAACGCTTCCTGCGACATTTCCGCCAATTGAGCCATAGCGTTGTTGGGATAACGAAGAACCACCCAGCGGGTCCGCTTAACTCTTTCTTCAAGATGGACTGGTTTATAGAATATCTGATTCTGCTTGTCCATCTGTTCGACAGGGATATCAGCCATATCAAACGGGTTATCCGATCCGCGCAGGCCGATATAAGCATCAGCTTTTTTCATCAGTTGCAGGTGTAAAGCCGCCTGAGTTTCAAACTGGTTGTCGTCGGCGTGGCTAACCCATTGGCGGAGAAGTGACTCGTCGTTGTAGTACCAGAAAGGTATTGCGCCTTTCTCTGTGGCATAGCGGATAATATGTTTACCCAGTTCAAGCGTTTCTTTTCCCTTGATTTCAAGATACAGGATTTCATCTTTTTGTAATTTGACTGAATAGTCAATTAACTGCCGGGCGAGAACCTCGTTTCGCTTATCTTTCATGGCTAATCCTTCCCAGGTTAATTTATTTCAATTCGACAGGAAGATAATACATGTGCTGTTAGATAGCAACCATCAAGGTAAACACATCGCATTTCCGGTAGGCATACAAGGGCTATCTCAGTCGAGGGATGGCGGAACCGCCGAGGGGTTCCACCCTACTATAGCTCTGGCGGAACCGCCAAGGGGTTCCACCCTACTATAGCTCGCGTAGCGGCGGGCCTTGTGTCCGCCGTTCTAATGCTGGGAGACAAGCCTCTATCCTACACGGAACGTGAATAGCGGACAACCTCGAGGGGAAGTATTTGAGGAAGAATATGTTTTGCCTGATTATTTCAGTAGTACCATCTTCTTCGTATCGACGAACTCCCCTGCTTTCAGACGATAAAAATAGAACCCGCTGGCTACCGGATTGCCCGTGAAACTACATCCGTCCCACTCCTGCTGGTGATGTCCGGCTTTTTGCCACCCATGCGTCAGAATCTGTACCGTTTGTCCGGTAACGTTGTAGACTGTTAATTGCACATTCGAGGCACGTGGCAGATCATAGCTAACATATGTCGTTGGATTGAACGGGTTGGGGTAGTTCTGGTGCAGGCGATATGAATCTGGCAGATTGTTGGCATCTTCATCGTCCACATCCATGGAGATATTCCAGCCGGAGATGCGCGCCATCATCCACCACCATGCTTTCCCCTTGAGATAGCAGTTGAAACAGTGCGAGTGCGCACAACTGCCGCAGCTGGGACAGGTGTGAGCGGAACACCAATCATAACACCAGTGGCAGTAGTCGGATTCATCAGGGTAGTAGTTGCCATCCGGGTCCCAACTCTCAATATCAGCGAAATCAAACAGTATCTTATCGTGAGCATTGCAGTAATCACGTATCTGATTATTGCGAGCATACAGGTTTCCGCCTGTTCCGGTTCCGTCGAGGTGACCCGTCATGTAGATGAAAGTTACGTCGGGGTAGTCCGCTTCGAGTTCCTCCATCTTAGCCAGATAGATATTGATCCCTGCCTCCGTGTTGTCCGAACACCCTCCGCACCATGAGAACATGGCCATGTTGCATTCGGGATGGTCGTTGAGATAGATACGAGTGCTCGGCACCCAGGAAGTGTCACCATTATGTCCGAGGTCATCACCGGGCTCGTGAAAAGGAGGAGGATTGTATGTCGGGTTTTCGGTCTCCACCATGCTGATACCCGTCACTATCTGGCTGCCGTGCGATGTATGTACGTAGTGGATATTGAAGTTGGAACCTATGGCGGTAATCGTGTCAGTGGGGATATCATCAAACTGCGTGACAGCCACGTGGTCGGCAATGATGGGCCCAGCCTGTAAAGCAGACACAGAACAAAGCAGGGTTAAAATTAGTATAATTACCCCGCGTGCAAATAACTCAAAACTCGAATTCATAATTTTCTCCCAGTGTAAAAGAATTTACTCTTTATAAAGATGCTCTCGTAATTTCAATTAGTACAGACAGACTGTAATAACAGATTAGTGCATTGCAATGTTTTCTTATTCTGTAACTTGATAAGCAGGTTGTCAAGTTTATAACTGGCGATAAACACAAATCTATTGACATGACGCTCCTATATTCCCATCTTAGTTCGTCGCACAAGTAAGGACTGTAGAGTTGCTGAAGCTTTTTCTTTGAGAGACACTTTTTTGGACACCTGTCCAAATTTATCAGTTCAGCTTCGAAGGTTAAGTGCTTGTGCCACAGGTAATGCCGAAGTGGTGAAACAGGTAGACGCGCTGCGTTCAGGGCGCAGTGTCCGTAAGGACATGGGGGTTCGAATCCCCCCTTCGGCATAACATTTTTACTCCGTAATATTTTAACAAGAACTGTACGGTGACAGCTCGGCTCCGCCAGTAAATAAGTACGCCACGATGGAAAACCTGTGAGCGAAGTCGAAGTATGGCAATAGACATACCGTCGATGTCTACCCTTTCGCTGCCTTCATCTCTCCCCTTTTCACCAACACAAATGCAATCAGGGCTACGACAAAGAACAGCAACAATGCCCACGCCAAACCGCCCAGAGTGTGAATGATCGTACGGTAGATTTCCAGCCCCCAGTACTCGGCAGTAAGTTCGGTGATTTTTTCATCTGGTGATGCCGGTTGGATGAACTGCTCGAGTTTCCAGATGTTCACTCCGGACGATATCCCGACGACGAACAGGGCGAAGGTCAGAAACTTGCGCCAGGCGTCGGCGATCTCTTCCCCGATGATGCGATGGAAGATTTTGTCTACTGGTTTGCGGAAGAAAGCCAAGACTATAATTGACACGGCAATTGCAATGGCTAAGGTAACTATGAGCAATAAAAGAAATTCCATTTCATCGGCTCCTTGATTTGAATACCATTTCATTTCGATAATTTGATGTAAAAGAAGCTAAGCGCAGCAGATGTGTCGAGTAAAAACAGGTATGTCATATAAGTTACACACACCATACCATCGCGTAGGAGGCGGCCTTGTGTCGCCTCGTTGGTGACAGGAGTTGAGTAGGTCAAAACCTTCTTCGGTTTCGACAATTCGTCCAGTATGATCGTCAAGCGGTCCGGTGCCCCACGGCTTGCAGTGAATCACCCAACCTACCCTCAAACACAAGGATAATAGAATCCTCTTTCAATAATCAGCCTGGCAGCATATACTCGATATATGAAATGCCAACTGTGTTTATCTGAAGCAAAACTCTGCAAATCACACATAATCCCCGAGTTCTTCTACAAACCGATGTACGATGACAAAGGGCGCATGCTGATTGTGCCGCTGGACGCCGAGGAGAAGATTCGGTATGCCCAACAAGGAGAGAAGGAGGAACTACTCTGTGCTTCCTGCGAGCAGCACATCAATGATTTCGAGAAACACGTTAACAGAGTCTTCTTCCACAAATTCGCTTATGAGCCAACTGAACAACCGGGAGAGGGGCTTATCGTGGAGTTGGACTACACTAAATTCAAGCTATTTCAACTATCCGTCCTATGGAGGGCAAGTGTTTCAACCTTACCTACTTACGCACAGGTGAATCTGGGACCTCATGAAGAACAGATCAGACAAATGATAATCAACCGCACACCAGGTCCACCCCATCAATATGGCTGTGTAGTTACCGGTTTGGAGACTGGAACCGACATACCGTTCGATTTGATCCTACAGCCAAGACGAGGACGCTGGGACGGGCACGTTGCGTATCGCTTTGTCTTCGGTCATTGCATATGGATATACGTCATCTCAAGCCATTCAAGAACTCATAGCAGAGCTGACTATTTCGTACGTAAAGATGGAACAATGCGTTTCCGCATAATGCATCTGAAGGACGTGGGGTTCATAGTGGATGAACTCAAGAGAGTATCCCAGCGTGACGATCTGCCGTGATCGGCTGTGATTAGTCCCTCCCCTCCCTCGCCGCCCAGATGGCAGGTTTGAAGACAGACCTGCCCTACCAGCTTCAAAACAACGGCGATACCTGCCAAACAAGTTTGAGCATGCCACCCGGAGGTTCATATGTTTGAGGAACCCACAGCAAGGGACTTGTTGAAAAAGCCCTGTCAGCGTTGCCATGAGGATGGAGACAAGCCCCGCCCCTGCTATGATAATGGAAGTCAAGAGTTAATCATGGGCTATCCGTGTTCTTGTATTATTCTTCTATCTTTTGAGCCTTCCAAAGGTCTTCACAACCTGCTATTCGTGGTTTTCCCACAGTTTAC
>QNAG01000141.1 GCA_003641415.1 Candidatus Zixiibacteriota bacterium
ACACCTTTATTAATTCTACCGGCGGCTAAGGGACGATTTTTTTTGTATGGATGTTGTCTATCACTTGTGATATCGATCAAATCATTGAAGGTGTACACCGCAGATGACAGCAAACAATAGATAACAATAGCAATAATCGTCAGTATGATCTTCTCGGGAATGTTTAACTCTCCCGCAAAAACCAGAGCCAGTACCAAAATACCATTCTTCAGCCATTGTGCTGGACGGATCAATTTGATGATATCATAAAACATGTAAAATGATACCCAACATTGCTTAAACACTCAAGTACTAATTGCTAAAGGGAAGGGCACTTTCTATTTCGGTGTGTAAAGTATTATAGAACTCAACTGCATTAGTTGTGGCAGACTCAAAATCACCATTTATTATCGGTACCGTTATGCGCACAAAGGCAGCATCGGTTGGGCGCAAAAACAAAGAGTTTTTCATCAGGTCTAATTTAATGTCAAACTCGCTTCGGATACTGCCACTGCGCGTCTCAAACCAATAGAACATTAATTGTTGAGAGGTTTGAGTGCGAATGAATACACGATTAACATCCTTGGTAGTACCGTTGGATAACGGTAGTATAAATGGCTCCAGTCGCTCTATTTTCCATCCGCCTCCCGGCAGACAATGTTTCGGCGAGTGAATTTGACTGCCATATTTTTGTGATTTAAAATAAGCGATAAAGAGCCAATAGGCAGTGTTTTCGGCATCTACATAGCGTCTTAAGGTGGTTGTGTCGGCCTTGAGAATGTCATAGCTTGATTCGGAAAAGAGTCTTTCCTCACCAATATACTCCCCTGTTTTATAAGTAATTGCGCTGAAGTCGGCTGGGCGTCCCGGTCTCACTTCGCTGAAGCGCAGGTAGTTACCGGCAAGCCCACCAATAATGATCAAGACCGTAGATATCAATAATGCACCTCTCATTTGAATACTTTCCTGAGGATGAATCCGCATATGAAGAGTAAAATGAAAGCTACAACAAACACCAACAACCCCATAATAGAATGGAATGGCTCTTCAGTCACTTGTTCTGAAATCACCGCAACAACAACAGCCGTCACAAGAACTCTGAATACATTACCTGCAATGGCTATAGGAATCGTGAGCAGGAAAAGAAAAGCTTGAGCAATAAAGCGTTTCTGGCTTGTATAGGCATATATCGCACTCAACGCAAGAAGTGACACAAGTGACCTGATCCCGGAGCAGGCTTCCGCAACTTCCAGCGTATGTTCGGTAATGTGTATAATATTTCCCTGGCGAACAGCGTTCATACCGATAGTGTTCAATACCACAACCGTGATCTTTGTAGCCAGAGTTTGCATGGGAAAAGTGATGGCATAATAAATGACATACGGAATAGGAATCATAAACAGAAGGAAGAATAAAGGGAACCATACAGCGCGAGTTATTTTTGAACCCAGCAAATATAAAGTTAATCCGAAAAGAGCCAAAACAAATGAAAAGCGCAAAGTGAAATACTCCGCAGAACCGTTAGCAACAACGAACAGCACTATGGAAAATAACAAGAGTACCAGACCGCGACGATCAGTGCTTTGTGGAATATCTCCCAGTGTGTCTTTCCTTTTCCAAATTAGTGCGATAGAGACAATTGGGATCAGAAAACCATGAGAATAGTTAGGGTCTTCCCACCAATCCTTGACTAAATCGAAAAGAGCTGGTAGATAGACCAGCACCAAACCAATAAAAGGTATTAATAATTGACGAATGGAAATATGGGATGATGTTGCAGTAGTATTCTGTGTCATGATCCTGCTAACTTATATGGTACTGATCAAACAAAGCAACTTATTATTGAGTAATCGACATCAAAGGCTCTAATATTGAGTCAACTCTCGTGAAGATGCCAATACAATCATAATAAATTATCAACTAAGTAAATAGTTTCCCCGCACCGTTGTATTGAGTATAATTCCAGAACTATGAGACAGAGACATCAGAAAGGACCTCGCCCGCATTTCCTGGTACTGGTAAATCGGCAGGCAACAAATTATAATAAGAACAGTTTGCGCCGATTGACCACATCTATCCATGATCGGGGAGGGTTGTACACGATTGAGGAACCGGCGTCAGCAGAAGAGTTGTTAAAACAAACACAGTTGGCTTGCGGTCTCAGGCGAAGCCACCAAAGGTTACCAGCTTATATGACCAGACGAGGTAAGGTGACATCGTTGGTAGCAGCGGGAGGAGATGGTACTGTCAATCTCGTTGCACGTTCTGCTATTGAGGCTGAACTACCGCTGGGGATTCTACCACTTGGGAAAAACAACGACATCGCCCGATCATTTAACCCCTCCCTCGACCTTGAACGTTCGATAACAGCCATTACCGAGCGCAACTATAGACAGATTGATACAATGATAGTTGACAAAAAACTGGTGGTGGGATCAATGTCATTCGGTCTGCTGGTTCAACTGCAAAAGGAACTTGGTGATAAAGCGTGGCCGCGATTCGCATTTCGCCGGACGGCATGGGGCTCCAAAATAGCAGACAGTATCAAAATACGACGAGTAACTTTAAAGATGGATTCCTTTCGCTTTGATATCCAACCAACATTACTAAATATAAATTTGTTACCATACTCGCTTGGGCTTCACCTGTCTCCGGCTTCCTTATTCGATGATCAACAGGCCGAGATAATATTTGATGTTGGTTGCTCAAACCCCGTTTTAGGAAAGTTCATTAGCCATGTGTATAAGGGGGAATATATATACGGTAGTGAAATTCGGTTGCTTCGCGGATCAGTAATTCATCTTCACCTGGTTGGAAAACAGCAAGTTTTAATTGACGGTGAGAGAGTTCAACTGTCAGTCAACGAGGTGGAAATGAAAGTAGGTGAAAAGCGTCTTAAGTTATTCTGTTATAAATAATATGCGACTAATAATATTCCTATTTCTAACCTTATTGCCTGTTGATATAATCGCCTCCGAAGAAGACGATAATATTCCCGACACAGCCAATATAGATAATACTCTCGATTCCACGTTAAACGACAGCAATTCCACTGTCGGTGATACTGCAATTATTGAGACCCTATCTGCAATTGACACTATTCTCTTCCTTCAGGGAAAGCAATTGGCGTCCTATACTCCCGTGTCGGACTCAACCAATTTTGAACAACACCTGTGCCAAAATCCGACCAAAGCTCTTTTCAAATCAATGGTGTTGCCAGGTTGGGGACAGCTTGGAAACCGCCGCTACTTCAAAGCGGCTCTTTGCGCTAGTTTGGAGGTCTGGCTGATCAGCTCTGCAATTAAGTACGGCAGAGAAGCCTCCGATTTCTATGAATTGTACGAAAGTGATACGACCATATCAGGTCGAAATTCATATTACAGTTCATATATAAATCGCAAGGACAGCCGTAACAAGTACAGATGGTTTGTTGTTATTGTTTCCTTTCTCTCAATGTTTGAT
Source organism: Candidatus Zixiibacteriota bacterium (assembly GCA_003641415.1). GTDB lineage: Bacteria > Zixibacteria > MSB-5A5 > GN15 > FEB-12 > B120-G9. The sequence continues at coordinate 3,442 of QNAG01000141.1, forward strand.
GCCTATGTTGATGCCCAACTATCAGGGTTCCCAGATAAGAAATCTATGGAAAACGTAAATTTTGAAATAGGACCAGACAACAGGGGTGGTGTACAAGCTGTTGTATCGGTACCTTTCTAATCAGGCTGTTAGACAAAGGTTGATCTTGCAATGATTTTCCAGACCTTATTTAGTAATCAATTCTGCGGCTAACGAACACAGCCAGTGCCATCGCAACGACCGCCATACAGGCGAGAATCCCCAGGTCTGATGAGAACGAACCCATGTCGGGCAGAAGGTACGCTCGACGGGTCAGGTTGCAGGTGTAGGTAAGCGGATTGACTATGCCTATTGCCTGTATCCATGCTGGCGCCCGAGAGATGTCATAGTACATGCTACTCGAAAATATCAAAGGCATTGAAATGAACATCATCAGCACTTCTCTTACGTCATCACGTTTAAGGAACAGGCCAAGAGCAAGGCCAAGTGACAACCATACCGAAGATCCCAACAAAATCGTCAGGAGGAACAGTCCAAGATTCTGCAAGCTGAACAACTCAACTTGACCGCTCGATATCAACATAGCCAGAAAGATAAGCAACACAATTTTAGCTATGTTTATCGCTAATTGAGCGATGAGTTTCCCGCCTAAGTATTCACCTAAACCGCCCCGGGAAAGGACAATTATGCCCAGCATACCGGACATTCTGTCATGCCGGATGAGCGTCAGAGATATTTGGAATGTCATGAAGGTAATGTAACCTACCAATCCTGGAGTAAAATAATCAAGATAATCAATAGCAGAGCCACCATACGAAAATGACGCAAGGTTGCGACCTAGAGCCACAGCAAAGAAAATCAGTAGAAACAAAGGAGTAATGAAGTGAAATATAATCATCATCAGAGAAGTCTGGAGAGCCTTAAATTCCTTCCATATTATCGGTATCATGATACTTCCCCTCCGTATTTGTCAAAGAGATCTGTCAGAGATATCCGGTGCTCTTTAAGACTTACTACTCCGGGTTTATTGGAAATGTTATCAAGAAACGAAAAAATACTGCTATTGTATTCGGAGAATGTCAACGCTATTTCATCCTTTCCTTTAGTCACAACAGACACCCCTTCCGGACATGAATATGAACTTGTGTCAAAATGACCAGCAAGTTTACAATCGAGATGGATAACATTATCAGCAGAAAGGTTGTTCGTAGTTCCAGTATACAGAAGCCTGCCATGATTAATAAATCCAACCTTATCGCAGGTCTTTTCGATCTCTGTCATATCATTAGACGCCAGCAGAATAGTGCATCCGGTTGTTTTGGCGTAGTCTCGGATGGATCTCCATATTATAAGTTTGCCTTGAATATCTATTCCCAGAGTCGGTTCGTCGAGAAGGATATATCGAGGTTTTCCAAGAAAGGTCCGCGCAAGTTGAGCTCTTCGGAACTGTCCTCCAGAAATAGCAAAAGGATTTTTCTTTATAAAGTCGGTTATTCCAAAAGTGTTAGCCAACTTCTCTATAGAGGCTTTTACCTCTTTTGATGGCACACGGACAAGCTTGCAGTAATAGCGCAAATTGTCTCTGACATTCAACATCGCATCCAACGCCTTACCCTGTGGCATAAGAGCTATTTCTCTTCTGGCGGCTCGACCGTCTTTTCCACCCAGTAGTGAGACCGTTCCCCCATCAGGAGTCAACAGAGTTGAGCATATACGCATAGTTGTGGTTTTGCCTGCGCCGTTGGGACCAAGCAGTCCAAATATAGCGCCCTTTTCCACTGTAAGTGATAGGGCATCCAATGCCTTGGTGGCGCCAAAGGATTTAGAAATATTGTTTAGTTTGATTGCTGTTGTCATTATGTCAACCTCATTTGGTTTGTGCTTTTGGGACAGTTGGGCTGCACACCAACATCCGGGCCATACACTGTGTAGACATCTCTGATACACCACCCAAGTTGGTAGATACGCTTTTCATAATACTCACCTCTATCCGTTTGTTCACTTATCCACCTAATTTTCCCCTCCCCAACGGTAAGATAGTGATACACAATTCGTGAAGCCAAGAATTGGATGGTACGATGTATAGTAGCCGACTCGTCCATAACTGATATTTACCTCCAGTCCACCAGCATAGACCAACGGCTCAGATGACAGCGACCATAACAGGGAAGCTCTCGACGAAACATTGACAATCTGGCCAATGCTGAACCGAGGCTTCTGTTTGTCCTCAAAGGTCGCCCCGGTGACAACCGAGAAAGAACCCCGCCCCAGCAACTCTGCACGAACCGAGTACTGCGGCTTGATATCCGGACTTCCCAGCTCCAAAACGGGTGAGGTCAGGTTGTCCGCCGCCAAGGCAAGCAGTACCCGCCGTTGCCGGTACGACAGCGACGCACCAATCGTTGATACACTCAGACCGGAGTAGCTGCCGCCGAAGCTCAACGACAGGTGCGACCAGGTCACTCCCATACCGACATTGCCAACCTTGCAGGCGGCGGCGAATTTGAACGTTTTCTCCGTGTACAACTCACTGCGCCCGAATTGCGAGAAGCCACCGACAGCAGTGAACCGTCCAAAACGATAACCACCAACCAGTAGAGCTTCATCCAGATCCTTTAATCCGAAACGCCTGAGTATTCCCGACTCCAGTACACCAGTCCCTTTACTGATACTGGCCGATGGGAATTGCAGCAGAGCCGAGGCGGACAAATCCGACAATACTACCGCTTGCCCCAATCCTATGCCACGAGGGATGGCAAACTCCAACGCGGCTGCCGGAGCAACCACCCAGCACACGGCTAATGCGCTGGCGAATATCAGAAACCAACTACGCATAATCACCGGGCAATAACTACTGTTTTCCTAGTTGACTCACCTCCCACTACTTCCAGATAGACGATATAGATGCCAATCGGAAGACGCTCCCCACTGTTGTTGCGTCCATCCCAAAAGTTCTCATTGCGCACGCGATTAAAGTCGAATACAATGCGTCCCTGCCGATCGTATACCTTCATTTTGTATTCGTGATCCGGTGGAGCTTCAGTCCTTATTGTAACCGATTCATCTATCCCGTCCCCATCCGGCGAGAACACTCTCGGTTCAATCATAATGGCAACGCTGTTGCCGGTGGGGCCGAAGTATATCTCGTTGGGTTCTCCGGGTGTTCCGCCCGGATTCTCCGATGAATCCCACTCCGGCTCACCGATTGTTTGCTCATCCCGAGACCAGGTATAGTTGCTGTCGAAAGTTTTACAATACGAGAAACGATCAAGCTCGAAGCCAAATTGGTCCATCAAGCGAACAGCATCAGGCGTGATATTGTTGAAGGAAGCCCAACTCTGGGGTTCAACCACGTTGCCTTCAAACAGCGGATAGTAGTCGAGAAACTCTGTCATGTTCTGTGCCAGAACGACGTACTCACCCGGTAAAATGTCACGCGAATCCGTCACTATGCGCCTCAGCGTGACCGAATCACCAAATTGGCATTCGATCAAATCGATATTCTTCTCACTACGGTTGAAGATCTCAACCCACTCGCATTTGAAACCGTCAGTTGGATTGACCAGAACCTCACTCAGGATTAGCGGCGGGAACTCAGCACCG
>QNAG01000142.1 GCA_003641415.1 Candidatus Zixiibacteriota bacterium
AGGTACGGATGACCATTATATTGCGAGCCTCGCCGAATCCGGTCGGGATAACGTAATCGATAAACTTGTTGGCATCGCTTTTGTCTTGGGTGGGTAGTATTCCAATCGTGACTCCACCGGCTTCTTTGGCGCCGCGCGCTGCCCCTTCCATGACACCACCCATTCCGCCACAGACTATAACGCCGTTATGTTCAGCAACGTAGCGTCCAATTACTGCGGCCATGTCCCGCAACTTCTTCGAGCATTTCCCGGCACCTATTACAGCAATTACCGGTTTTCTATCTCCCTCCACAGGTCTTACCCTTTCTTATTTCAAGTAGTACAATGGCTAAAATATTGGTTTCCCTCACCCTGATTGTCAATAAAATCGGGGCGACTGGATTTGAACCAGCGACTCCTTAGTCCCGAACCAAGTGCGCTACCAAACTGCGCTACGCCCCGATAATGCTATTGACAGACATAAGAAAGAACTATTGACAGAAAAGTCAACCCTTATTAGTAACAGTCTCCTGCCGTAGAGGATAGTTTCACAGATTGAAATTTACTATTTTTAATCTCTCCAGCGACTCGCCATCGGTAAAGTTGAGTTTTAGCGGAGTTATTGAGATCACACCACGTCTGACTGTTTCATGGTCAGTTCCCTTCATGTTCTTCCACTTGGGATGGCCACCAATCCAGTAGTATGGTTTACCCCTTGGGTCGGTTTTACGGATAATGAGGTCTTTGTAGTGGCGGATGCCCTGACGAGTAAACTCAAACTTTTTGTAAGCTCGGCCATTATCTGGTGGGAGATTGATGTTCAGAAACACAGCCGGATCAAGTTTCAGCTTATCATAGAAAGCAAGTAGCTTTACAACAAATGCAGCAGCTCGCGTCATTGACATTCCAGGTTCCCATCCAACCACCGAAACCGCAATCGATGGTATCCCTACAATGGAGCCTTCAATAGCCGCCGCGACAGTACCGGAATAGGTTACATCATCACCCATGTTGGGACCGTGGTTAATGCCGGATATAATCATATCCGGACGCTTTTTCTTAAATAGCAAGTGAAGAGCCAGCATAATGCAATCAGTCGGTGTGCCATCGGTCGTGAAACGTCTTTTGTCAAGCTGGTGAACTCGCAATGGGCGGTTCAAAGTCAAAGAATGCGAACTAGCCGACTGCTCACGATCTGGTGCAACCATAAATATATTTGCCACCTTATCAAGAGCCTTAAATAACGCTGTAATGCCGTCGCTGGCATAGCCGTCATCGTTGGTGATGAGAATACGACGCCGCTTCTTAGACATCCTTAACCTCAAGTTCATGCATCAGCTGAAGCATGAAAGCATTTCCCCAATAGTGCACTTGATTTATTTCTGACATATGTGAGAAAACATCGAAAAAAATATCAGTAGACTTCATGGCTTGTAGTGTAACGAATACTGTACTGTCTGGCAAGGAGTAGTCCATCAGTAGATGTTGTGGAACATCACCTCACTATGCGATTCTGTCGCCACCACCCTCCGACTCCGCTCATCTATGAAAAACCAGTTGCCTATTCCGTTTTACGCAGCATTAAAGCCATCCGCCACGCCTTTTTGTCATTGTTGAAAGGTATCTTGACATCAAGGTCACCATAACTAGCTACTATTTCAAACCTTCCAGATAACTCGATTAAGGCTTTCATCAACCCAAACGAGATAGCTCGCCATTTTTCACTGAACTTGATTTTTTCCGTTTCGCCGTTCTGGGTGATAATATAACTGACTGTACCAGTGTTAATTTCAGTTGTAACATCCAACGCAGAGTTGGTTCCCCAGTCGGTCACTACTGTGATCCCATCTTTCTCTAACTCCCACTTGTTTTCAACTCCGCTATTGCCGGGGAAAATATCTCTGGGGTGTGTCATTTCGATGAAATAATAACCATGTGGTTTAAGATTGTCCGCTACACTTCTCAGATGAGAAACCATATCCTCGTTGGTTAACAGTATATGAATTGTCGCCATCATGCAAATTGCCAGATCGACCTTTTCGGGGAGTACAAAAGAGCGCATGTCAGCCTGGATTATCCGACATGGTAATTTCCCCTTTGTGCTTAAATCCGTAGCATAGGATATCATTTCCGATGACAGATCAATTCCGAAAGCATTGATCCCACGTCGCCCGAATTCACGAGCATATTGTGCCGGACCACAACCCAGTTCAACGATTGATTTAATTTCTCTTAGCCCAGCCAGCGAAGAAGCTTCGGTTAAAAAATCGACCGCCTTAGAATAGTCACGGAAGCTGAAAGCAACATCGTAAGCCTGAGGTCTTGAATATGGTGATTCTGTCATATTTCAATTCCATTAGATAGAGAAACGCCATCCGCAGTAGAATTCCTCGCCTGCTTTAGCGTCTGGCGGACACTGAAGGCATTCTGTCTTGATGCGTGGGTCGATTGTTTTTGCAAAGCCGGTATACTCTACAATCCCAACTGACTTGCAAGGGAATAGTGGCATTTGTTTGCGCTTCCGGGCTGACTGTACACGGCAATCAATCATTACAAAATCAAACGAGTTCCCGGTTTCGTTACGAATCTCCTGAATATTGAGAAACGCATACAAGCGAAAATACAGAGCCTTCTTTAAACCCTCAAGGCCACTGTTTTCAGCGATATTGTGCCGAGCCATGATCCGTTTGGCCTCGATGACAGTAAATTTCTCCCATGCCTGAGTATCCAGTTCGATAGCTTTTTCCAAACCATACTGTTTCTCTGCCGCCTGAAACCACAAACCATCATGAGCCAGCCAATTCTTGGCAAAATCGACCAGCATACCCTGCATCAATTCCGGTGATAGTTCTCTACTGTTGTTCATAATTCACTAATCCTTCATCGATGCGAGGAAGCGTTTGTTGTCTTTGGTTTTCTTAAGTCTATCAATAAGGAACTCCATCGCCTCGATCGGGTTCATCTCTGCAAGGAACTTCCTTAGAATCCAAATTTTAGTAAGGATATCCTCCCCCTGGAGCAGTTCTTCTTTTCGTGTCGAGGAGCGGTTGATATCCATGGCCGGGAAAATGCGACGGTCGGATAAACGACGGTCTAATACCAATTCCATATTACCCGTACCTTTGAATTCCTCGAATATCACTTCGTCCATACGGGAACCGGTCTCAATCAGCGCTGTAGCCACGATTGAAAGCGACCCGCCTTCCTCGATATTCCTGGCGGCGCCAAAGAATCGTTTTGGTTTATGAAGAGCATTTGAGTCTACACCACCAGAAAGAATCTTGCCCGAGTGCGGCACAACAGCATTATGAGCACGCGCTAAACGTGTAATCGAATCAAGTAAAACAACAACATCGTGACCGTATTCCGTTAAACGTTTGGCTTTCTCCAACACCATATTGGCTACCTGGACATGACGTTCAGCCGGTTCATCGAAAGTTGAAGAAACCACCTCAGCATTGACTGACCGTTTCATGTCGGTCACTTCCTCCGGACGTTCATCGATTAACAGTACAATCAACTTGGCCTTTGGATGATTAGTCGTAATAGCTTGTGCTATTTTCTGAAGGATGATTGTCTTGCCTGCCTTAGGAGGTGAAGTAATAAGCGCACGCTGACCCATGCCGACAGGGCACATCAGATCGATGATACGAGTAGTTAACTCTTCAGGATTTGTCTCCAGAATAAACTGTTCCTCCGGATAGAGTGGTGTCAGGTTGTCAAAAAGTGTCTTGTGTTTAACCAGCTCCGGGTCCTCAAAATTGACCGACTCGATCTTCAACAAGGCAAAGTAGCGTTCGTTGTCCTTTGGTGGTCGCACCTGACCAGATACGATATCGCCTGTGCGAAGGTCAAATCGCTTGATCTGCGAAGGCGAGACATAGATGTCGTCTTGCCCCGGAAGGTAATTGTAACCGGATGAACGAAGGAACCCATATCCTTCATCGAGTGTTTCCAATACTCCCTCAGCCAAGATGATGCTATCGTTGGATGAAGTTGCCTCCATGATTTTGTAAATCAACTCTGACTTTCTAAGGCCGGAGACACCTGGTATTTTGAGCTCTTCGGAGACCTTGAGAAGATCAGCGATTGTCTTGTTTTTAAGTTCTTTCAGTTCCATGTTTAGTTTCACTCATTTCTATCTATATGTTTCTTAACGGTTCGACGGGTGCGTCTCCCCAGAGTTTCTCCAGCGAATAAAATTGCCTGGTTGGCTCATAGAACACATGTACCACAACATCGATATAATCAATTAGAATCCAGTTTCCCTCATTCATCCCTTCAGTATGATACGGTTTGTATCCCTCTTCGCGAAGTTCATCATCAACGGCTCTGGCGATAGCCTTTACCTGGACATCAGCCGAGCCAGAAACAATAACAAAATAGTCGCAAACCGATGAAATCCCTTGCAGACTCAGGATTTTTATGTCAAATCCTTTTTTCGCGTATGCAATTCGGGCAATTAAGTGGGCAAGTTCGGCAGATGTCAATTGTTCCAAAATGTTTTTTCAATTCTCCTGTAAAGATACTAATGATAGCAGAGAGTCAAAATCAAGCCCGGCAACAATAGTTGCTGATGCCTGTGTATTATTATATGTAAGAGATTTATAAATAACTTCGTTGGGATTAAGTCCCAGCCTTTCAGACAACATTTCCGCAGTGTTTTTATCGCTTTCATGTGTAATTATAAACGAGCGAGGAAGATCTCGCACCTCAAAAACAGACGTTTCAACAATCCTAACCTCGAAATCGGGTTCCAAATATGGTCGAATTTCCTTGGCTATTTCACGAGCATCCCCCGCACCAGCATCAAGTACTCGCAGGCGGACTACATAATCCGGAGTGTCAACCGTAACTGATACCCCACTAACCACTTTCGCTGTCATTAGAGATAAGTAGACAACTACACCTGCAAGGCTAAATCCTAAACCGATTAAAGCTATCTTTCTTATGCTGAGTTTATTCATCTAATGGTATACTATTATGGATTTCTTAAAAAAGTTGGCATGAATCTCTATCGTATGGAAAACTCGTCGGGATGATGCGACTGCAAAGGTTTCAACCCTCCCCGCCGAGGGATCTCAAAGGTGTCCCCGCAAAGGATGGGAATTAACGTGTTAGCGGATAATTGCCTCCGTGAAAAGTTTGTATTCCTATTGATAGCCTGAACTTCTCGGAAGGATGATAATCGAGCAGGAAACCTGGCAGCAGGGTAGCGTTATTTTTTCCGTCACCCCAGATCGCTCCAGTGTTATGAAAAACACCAAGATTGAGCGCCATAGAAAGTTTCGGGGAGAACTCGTAATACATCGTTGTATTAAGCAAACCAACCGAACCGGACTGAACTCCAGAGAAATACGACAGCGAATAACTGTGAGACCATGACAACCGCGACAGGTCGAGCAACGATGACGGACGATCTACAGGAATCACCCCCATGCTATTGACTCGTGTACTGTTATCAAGCGACACCTGGTCGGAAAACTGCGCGGAGGCTACCCCAGTTAGAACCAGTACCATAATTGCTGTTAGTAATATTCTCATAACCAAGCTCAATCTTTACCCTTCTTAACTAATTTATTCCATAAAAACAGTTCGGTCAATAACAAAATCCAAGCCTTATAAAGTAATATCGAAGAATCTTGCTATACTCTTCACTACTATTACACCGGAGAAAATAATTCCGATTGAAAAAAAACAGCTATTTCTGTTGGATTTTACGCTCGAGTTCTTTAAGCTGATCTATAGAGTTGACCCCCCGTACTTCATCGGCGTTCTCACAAGTTACTACCCCCACGCGTAGTCCCTTGTTGTGCATAATCTTAACTGTGTCAGTCAAGTAATACTCCCCCTGGGTATTGTTGCTGTTTACTTCTTGTAAAGCAGCAAACAGCTCTTTGTTATCAAAACAGAATGTGCCGCTGTTTATCTCGTTGATTGCCAGCACTTCCGCCGATGCATCTTTATGCTCAACTATCTCCCTTAAGATATCTGAGTTTCCCTCTCGAATTACCCGACCATAGCCAGTAGGGTCATCGAAGATTGCCGAAAGACAGGTTGCTGCTGCTCCAACTTTTTGGTGTGTCTCGAACAAAATTGTGATGGATTGTTTTGAAAGATACGGCACATCACCAGCGGCTACCAGAGTTGTACCTTCAAAATCTGCCAACTGGTTTGCTGTCATCTGAACGGCGTGACCGGTGCCAAGTTGTTCTCGCTGCCAGGCAAACTCAACTGGATACCTGGAAAGCGCCTGTTGTACAAGTTCCCCTTTGTAACCAATCACTACTATTGTTTTGTCTAATCCAATAGAAATTAGAGTATCAAGGAGAAACTCTATCATGGGGCGACCGCTAATCTGGTGCAGGACTTTGGGCAAATCAGATTTCATACGTTTGCCCTTGCCAGCCGCAAGAATTATCGCCGCTCTTTTCTCAGACATCTATTTCGCCGATTTTAAGAGTTGCTGTCGAGCAAGAGTTTTCTATGAAGAAACCGGTCGGTTGTTGCTGTCGACATGGATGAATACTGGTTTGAAATCAGCAGCCTCAGATTTATCCATGTAACCATAGGCAATAATTATTATCAGGTCGCCTACAGCACCTTTCCGAGCAGCAGCACCATTGAGAGCAATCGTACCGCTTCCAGCTTTACCTTCAATAACATAAGTTTCAAAGCGTTCTCCATTGGAAATATTGGCCACCTGAACTTTCTCGTATGGAATAAGATCGGCAGCCTTTATTAAATCGGAATCTATTGTGATCGAACCAACGTAGTCAAGATTGGCGTCGGTTATTGTAGCTCGATGAATCTTGGATTTACAAACCGTAATTAGCATATTCACTAATACCTGTTTCTCTACTTCTCAGCAATGCAATATATACAATAGTACCCGCCCGTCAAGAAGTTTGGGACATTGTCTTTCTCTTCACTGTCTCTCTTAGTAACACTTAACCACGCCATTGGTTCCGTTCGGTTTACCCTTTAGGCAATATTAT